>JASBTH010000213.1 GCA_030148525.1 Saprospiraceae bacterium
ATAATAACAAACTTTGCCCGGCGGGTGAAGGCGAACCGGCGGTCGGAAACATTGCCGGAGGTATAGCCACTAAGGAAGGTAAGCGAGTGGAAGATGTGATGGTAGAGGTAGAAAGTGATAACCCTTTTGCTACCATTACCGGATCAGACGGCTTCTTCGAGTTGACCGGGGTGCCGCTCGGTATTGATTATACCATTAAGCCGGTAAAAGACGACGGTATCCTCAATGGTGTATCCACCTATGATATGATCCTTATCTCTAAGCATATCCTCGGTGTTCAACAGTTCGAAACGCCTTATCAGTACATTGCTGCCGATGTTGACCGGTCCGGAAATATTTCCACGCTAGACTTGATACGACTGCGCAAACTGATACTCAATAAGGATACGGAATTTCCCAACGGAAATGATTCCTGGCGGTTTGTGGATGCCAAGTACGAATTCCCGGAAGGAGTCCATCCGCTGGATGCAGACTTCCCGGAACAACGCAGCATCAGTAACTTTTCCACTACCCGGGAAAGTGCCGATTTCATCGGAATAAAAGTAGGGGATGTCAATGGTTCGGTACGCCCCAACAGTATCCTGGAAGGGGAAGCCCGAACGACAGATGGCGATATGATCGTCCGGGTCAAAGACCGCTCCTTCGAAGCTGGGGAGACCATTACGGTGGATTTGAGTTCCCGTGATCTCTTTAACCTGACGGGATACCAGTTTACACTTGGTTACGACCCCCGCCTTCTCGAACTGATGGATATTACCCCGGGCGATCTGCCTCGCATGAGCGATGAAAATTTCGGTGTGGTGGATGTACAAAAAGGACTGATCACGACCAGTTGGAACGAGTTGAACGATGTGCTGACCATGGAGGAAGGACGCCTGTTTACCCTGACGTTCCGGGCCATACGGTCCTCCGACCTGTTCACTGCCTTGCGCTTGCACACGGATCCTACACCAGCCGAAGCTTATGTATACGGCGGTGCCCTGTACAATGTGCAGTTACAGTTGGAGGATGAAGCAGGTGAACCCCGCCTCGAAGGAACCTACCAATTGTTCCAGAACCACCCGAACCCCTTCGATCATACGACTATGATCGGTATCAGCCTGCCCACGCCAGGGGAGGTAAACCTGAAGGTATTTGATGCTGCCGGAAGACTGGTGCATCGCGACCGAAAGTACTTTGGCCGGGGTTATCATGAATTTGGCCTCAGCCGGAGGGATCTGAATGGAAATGGCCTCTACTATTACGTGGTCCAGGCCGATGAATTTACCGCGACGAATAAGATGATACTATCATCTAACAGATAAATTGCTCTTACGATCAACAACTTTTCTTGGGTTACTACTACGGCAGGGTGCAGATGCACCCTGCTTTTTTTTGCGAAAGCTGAAACCTCCGGGCTAATTATTCGTTTGTAGCGAGAGAACCCTCTCACACACACCACAATTCACGAGCCAGTATAATGAGCGGAGAGGTTACCTGACTGCCAGTAATTTTTGTCAGCATCTTAAAATTCACCACAGGATTTTATATCTTGTACCCGCATATTTGTGAGCAGGAAATATAGTATCGGATAGGATGCGGTTTTCTGCTGTGTATTCCTTCAAAATGAAGCAGCTGTCCTTAGCTGTTATCCTACCGTTCGTCTACCCATAGCCAGTACCCCCGACCTCTGTCTACTGAGACATGTACTGTCGGTTGGACTCTTTTATTGTCATTGTGGAACACTACGACCATTAATCCAGCAGCGTCCTAACTGTACGTTTGATGCTACATCATGCGTAGTGTACCCGGTGTAATTGCCGATGAATAAAATGTATCCCGGTATTACATAATTGAAAATGACAAAACATGTTGCAGAGTCTACGCTGTTACTTTTCCATGATCAAACGCTCGGGCTCACTCCTATTGGCAGGGGGCTTGATGCTCTGTGTGCAGCAAGGGGCTTTCGCCCAAAACTGTACCCTGGCCTGTAACAACCAGGTGAACGTATCTATCGGGTCCGATTGTGAGGCCGAGATTACCTATGATATTATTTTGGAGGGTGAGGAGAATTCATCGATCTGTTCCCCTAATGCTCCTTCCGATTTCCAGGTGGAAGTCATGTTTACGCCCGACGGACCAAATATTCCCGAAAGCCCGATCGTCAATGAAAACTACGTAGGAGAAACCTTGTATGTGCGGATAACCCACCTGCCAACCGGAAATTTCTGTGTGGGGTCTATATTGGTTATCAACCAGTTGTTACCTTCAGAGGTAAACTGTCCGCCCGACCGCCAACTGGAGGTGGGAATATCTACTGATCCGATGGTGACTGGTTTACCTACCGAAGATGATTGTGCTGACCTCGAGATCACCTACGAAGATACCTTCGAGGATATGTCCATGATGTGTAATGAGGCGGCCGCAACCCTCACCCGAACCTGGACACTCACCAACCCACGGGGCTCTTCATTGGAATGTGAGCAAATCATTGAAATACTCCGGCCCGATGTGGAAAATGTGACCTTTCCGCCAAACCTGAATGGCGTGGACGGAGCATTTCTGGAGTGCCAGGATGTGGATACCGACCCGGATGCCACCGGATATCCGAATGTAAATGGCACATCCATCGAGCCCGGCCAGGGCCTCTATGGGGTTACTACTACCTATCGGGATGAAATCGTTCCTAATTGCGGAGGTACCTACACCATTGTCCGTACCTGGACTGTGGTCGACCCCTGTTCCGGGAACGTAGCTCGTTTCGACCAGGTCATCCTCGTGAAAGACTCCGTACCGCCAGTATTGACTTGCCCAACGGATACCATACGTGTTTCGACTAACTCACAAACCGATTGTACGTCGGATGTGTTGATACCGGAGGTCGTGGTAACGGACGACTGTTCCGAAGCGGGTAATATCCGCATCCTATCTCCGGTAGGAGATTTCAATGGGAACGGTGGCATCCTGACGGATGTACCCATCGGAACCCACGAAATTACCTACGAGGCAGAAGATGAATGCGGAAATGTCGGGTCCTGTAGCTTCATCTTGGTTGTTGAAGACCGTACTGCTCCCACAATAGTCGGGGACGACCGGGTAACGGTGGCCATTAATGACGACGGGGTCGGTATTGTGCGTCCCGACGCACTGGTGATCGATGCCTATGATAATTGTTGCCCGGTTACTTTGGAAATGCGCCGTATGGAGGAGACCGACGAAGACTTTCGCTCCGTACTGCAGGTGGAATGTACCGATGTTGGACAAGAAATTATGGTAGTGGTCAGGGGTATGGATTGCTTCGGCAATACCAATTTCAGTATGATTCCCGTGGAGGTCATTTACAAACTACCCCCTACGGTCTTTTGTCCACCCGATATTGCCCTGCAATGCGAAAGTGATTATACCGATCTCGAAGTGACCGGCCAACCGGTGGTCGATGGTATTTGCGATGAATACAACGTGACCTACGAAGACCTGGTCCAAATTGATGATTGCGGGCAGGGCGTGGTACTGCGCACCTGGTCGGTTGCCGGTAGCGCCGCCGATCCCGTCACTTGCACTCAGCGCATCGAATTGATCGATACCGTAGCCTTACAAATCACGTATCCACCCGAATTTACTACGGATCAGTGTATGAATCCCGGGGACCTGCATCCCGATAATATGCCGGAACCTTTTGGTCGCCCCCAAATTGAGGGAGATGGCTGCAAAATGTTGGCAGTTGGTCATTTTGATCGCGTGTTGAGCGTGAACGATGAGGTTTGCGCCAAAATTTTGCGCACCTGGACGGTTATCGACTGGTGCCAGTTCAACCCCAATGATCCGGATAGCGTAGGCTACTTCGAGGGCACACAACTGATCAAGATCGAAGATATTACACCACCTGAGTTCGTTTGCCCCGACGATATTGTCTTTGAATTGAGCGACGAAGGAGCGGACACCCTGGTTCTTCCCGATCCTGTCTTTGACGAGTGCCTGAAGGATCAAACCCAGTTCATTGTCTCGGGTGACCTGGGGCCCGGCCTGGTTCATCCCAATGTAGAGGTCGGTGTATACAATATTAATTACACGATGATCGACATTTGCGGGAATACCCGCAACTGCACCTTTCAGGTCAGGGTAGAGGAGCCAACCACCGGTGGTAATACGGGCGACTCACCGATGGCCAACTGCATTGCCGGGCTTACCATATCTATTCAGAGCGATGGCCTGGCCGAAATATGGGCCAATGATTTCGACGACGGCAGCAAGGATGACACCACACCTTCTGAGGATCTGTTGTTCCGGATGGGCCCCGAACCGGGTAACGGTCCGCTGAGTCCGCCGGAAGACGAGGAATTATTCTACAGTTGTGCCGATACCGGTATTCACGTAATTGCTATGTGGGTAGGTGATGGTGACGGTAATTGGGATTACTGCCTCACCCTGCTGGAGATCATCGATGAGGACAACTTCTGTGATGGAGCCGGTAACGGGTTCACTGTAGCCGGCCAGGTCAATAGTCCCACCGGTGAAATGGTCGACGGCATTGAGGTGAGTCTGGAGAATAGCAATTTCCCCGCTCAGCGAACCGAAGAAAAGGGAGAATTCCGGTTTTCGAATGTACCCCCCGACCAGACTTATGCACTCCGGTTAGGCGGTAAAGGCGACCCGCTCAACGGGGTAAATACCCGCGACCTTATCGCCATCCAGAAACACGTCTTGGGTATTGCTGCCCTGGAATCGCCTTACCAGCGTATTGCCGCCGACACGGATGGTTCGGGCGAGTTGTCGACGGTCGACCTCATCGCTATTCAGCGCCTGATCCTGGGCATCGATTCCGATTTTCGATCAGTAGACTCCTGGCGCTTTGTACCCATGTACCACCACATGCCGGAGGTTACGGGTAATCAGGTCCCCTTCGTACCGGAACGCCTGGATCTGCCTGGCCTTGACCACGATATGTTCGATGCGGATTTTGTGGCCGTTAAGATTGGTGACGTTACCTTTGATGCCGTCTTTGCTAATAAATCAGCCAGCCCCCGCTCAATGGTGGCCAATCGCGAACTGCGGATCGGTGAGCCGGTTCGGGTCAGTAGCTCCCGGGGGCATATTCAGCGGATTCCCGTGCGGGCCGTCGAGGACATGAGCCTGGCAGGACTGCAGTTTAGCGTCCGGTCGTTATTGCCTGACCTCAAGGGGATCACCGTATCGGATGGTCTGCTGGAGCAAGTACAAAGCTACCAAAATGGGGCTTTGTTGAATTTGGTTTGGGCTTCCGCCAAAAGCCAACGCATCGCAACTGGTGAAGTGCTGTTTTACCTGGAATTACCCGGGAGTGTTCCTATTCCCGGCGATCGGAAATGGCTGACGCTGTACGAGCAGCGAATCCCGGCAATGGCAGTGGACGATGCCGGAGCTACCCAGAGCCTGAGGCTGCAGTTTGGTGAGGAAGTCCTGCCAGACCTGCCTGCCGTAACGGTGGTACCCAACCCCTTCCGCAATCATACCATGTTAGACTTTCAGCTGCACCGCCAGGAACCCATTGTCTTGCGCGTATGGAATATGAGCGGGCAATTAGTGTACGAACGCCGGGCTACCCTTGATGCCGGTAATCACCAGTGGCTAATCAGTCGGTCTGATTTGGACCAGACGGGATCCTATTACTATCAGATACAAACCAGCCATCATTTATTGAGTGGGCAAATTGTCCGACAATAATAACCTTGACACGAGTTTAAAAAGGCGCTACCTTGTCCAAAAAGGTAGCGCCTTTTTTTATCCCTTTTGCAGATCGGGCTTACGCTAAAAACAATACCATGGCGAAGCATTTAGATCTGGGACAGCGCGGCGAAAGCCTCGCCCGCTCTTTCCTGAAAGAACAAGCATACGAGATTCTCGATACCAACTGGCGGTACAGCCGGGCGGAGATCGATATCGTCGCCCGCAAAGGCGAGCAGTTGATCATTGTGGAGGTCAAGACCAGAGCGTCATACCGGCACGGACACCCCGAAGACGACGTCGATCACCGAAAACAGCAATTGCTGTACGACGCGGCAACGGCATATATGGATTGGATCGACCATGCAGGGGAAATACGTTTCGATATTCTGAGTGTGGTTATTCGCCCGAATGGTACCCATGACATTCGACACCTCCGGGACGCTTTTTTTCCGGGCTTATTCTGAATAGGTTGCAGGCAGTTGGTGCATCATCTCCAGACCCAGAGGGGCTCCACGTATCCGGCTTCGGTCAGTACTTGTTGGCTTGCGTCCAGCAGGAATTCGTTCAAAGGTAGGACTGCCCGGTCGAATCCTTTTTTGGAAAGATTTTCCAGCTCATATCGGTAGTCTCAGACATGAGACACTTACTTAAGCAGAGCGTGCGGAAATTGTCAATCTTACTCGAAGGTACTTCGAGCCAGCCCAAATAGCATGACGTCGACCAGGTCCCCGGCTGGGCGACGGTGGTCAGCCCGCAGGTCACCTTCACGCTGAAAACCCACTTTCCGCACCAGTCGCTGACTGGCGTAGTTATCCATGGCAGGGCGGGCACTGATCTTCTCCAGGCCCAATTGATTGAATGCGAAAAGCACCATTTTCTGGAGTGCTTCGGTCATCAGGCCCTGATTCTCGTATTCCCGGTCAATAAAAAAGCGAACTTCCCCTTTGGGAACGTGCCAATTAATTTTGGTGAGTTGAATAAAGCCAATGATGTTGGCTTGCTCCTTTTCCCAAATAGCGAAATGGAAGCCCCGCAATTCCAACCACTCGGCGAGTAATTTGCGTACGTACAACTCGGCTTGCATGGAGGAGTGAATTGCCTCGTGCAGGTTTGGGAAATGATCGGCGAGCCGGCTGTGGTTTGCCTGGACCAATTGGTGAAAGGCATCACCATCTTGCTCCCGGAACCGTCGTACGACAGTTCGGTTAGTAAGCAGGGCGGTATCGGCATTGAGGCGCTGTTCGGTCAGTACGTTTGCATCCATTCAATAGGGTATTACATAAAAAAAATAACCAGGGCTAATGATAAAATGCTCGTTTCCCGGGAAAGTTTTAGTAACAACGGACCAGAAATTTTGAAAGCCCTGCTTTTTTGCCGTAAGGCGTATAAAAAACCTTTAGTTTTGCCCCACCAAAGTGATAGGGAAACAGGCAGTCAGCCTACATTCGCCAGCAAGCTTCATATATGTTATCCGCTCAACCCAAAAGCCGCAGCATTTATCAGCAACAAGTGGTGGCCATTGCCATTTGCTGGACCATTATCGGTATGGTGGACGCCTTTCATATGCACGTGATCAGTAACGGCCTTTTGCTACAGCGAACCGAAAACTACCACTTCGGCCAGTTGTTTTGGTCAAGTACCATCTCCGCCATCCTAGCCGGAGCTATTTCTGGCTACGTGCTTGTTTTCCACCTTCGTCGCTGGTCTCGCCAGCGTCCCTTCGGATTGTCGATTGCGGTAAATACCACCGTAATTACCCTGCTAAATATATTGCTCACCGTGATCACGTATCAGATACTCACGGGGGCTTGGGGCGAAGAACCTGTCTTGGGGAACGTGAGCCTGCTTCAGACCTTGGCCTTGCTGACTAGTCCTTATTTTCTTAAAGGAGTGGTATTGTGGGTAATCGTTGTGCTCCTCACCATTATCGCCCTGAACGTGAACGAAAAATATGGACACGGAGTACTCTTGAAATTACTGACCGGGCATTACCACAAGCCCCAAGAGGAAGAACGCATCTTTATGTTTGTCGATCTGAAATCCTCAACCAGCATTGCGGAAAAACTGGGGCACGTGCAGTTCTTTCGATTACTAAATGATTTCTTCGCGGATATTACGGAACCGGTAATTCGCACCCGGGGTGAAATTTACCAATACGTAGGGGATGAGGTGGTTATTTCCTGGAATATGACTAAGGGAACCATGCACCAAAATGCCATACGCTGCTTTTTCCTTATTCAGGAGGCCATCCAAAAAACGGCTAACCGCTATCAGGATCGCTACGGTCTGGTCCCGGAGTTTAAAGTAGGACTGCATGCCGGAGTGGTTACTACCGGTGAAATCGGGGTGATCAAGAAGGACATTGTGTACAGCGGTGATGTAATGAATACCACCAGCCGGATCCAGGCGGTTTGCAACAAATTCCGGGTGAATATCCTGATGTCAAAATACCTGTTGGATCAAATGCGGTTGCCCTCCGACCTGTACCCGCTCAAGCGGGTGGGCGTGATCGAACTGAAAGGGAAACGAGAAAAAGTAGAACTCTTCACCTTTGAATATTCCATTCTTCCCCGGCCGGAAACGGACCCCTTTGCATTTACCTGACAATTTTGGCCTTGCAGCCAACGTGGTTTTTCCATAACATTACCTTCGGATCAACACCCTGGGCAGCAATTTGCAGTACTATGTGGCGGAAGCACCCCATGGCCCGCTTGTTGATCCCCTATCTGCTGGGCTTGGTATTAATGGATAGCGGATTAGTTTTTCCTGCCCGCTATCTGCGGGCGAGTCTGGTCATATTATCTATTTCTTTATTGGGTTTGAGTTGGCTCAAGGGCCACCGCTTGTATAGTGGTTTCTTCGGACTGGCGATCATGCTCTGGCTTTGCCTTATGGGATGCATACAGTACCGCGGTGCAGTCCGGCTTCCCACGGAGACAGAAGCTCTGGTCAATGCTGATCTATCAACGGGGATAGGGTTGGTAACGGAACGGGAAGAGCGAACCGGTAAAGGGCCCCGATTGATCGTGCAGGTTTCTGCCGCTGGCTTAGGCCATTCTGACCTGACCGCCTTTCGGCAAAAAATATTGGTGTATGCTACGGATTCCAGTGGTGTTCTTCCGGGTGACCGGATTCTTTTTCGGGGACAATTCACAACTATTCCACCACCGGATAACCCCTACGCTTTTGATTACGTAGCATACCTTAAGTACCAGGGCATCCAGCTTCGCTTTTTTGCCCGGGAGATGCAGGTTTTACCGGGCTTCTCCTGGCGGTCTGTTTTGTTACGCCGGGTATATGATCTGCGTCAGATTTGCCGGAGGCGATTACTGCGGGGCATTCCCGAACAAGCTCACCGGTCAATCCTGCTGGCCTTGATCCTGGGGGATAAATCTGATTTGGATGTGGATCTGCGTACCGCCTTTGCTTCGGCCGGAGCAATGCACATACTGGCTGTTTCGGGCTTACACGTAGGCATTATTGGTTTATTTGCCGGCTTGTTATTTGGTTGGTTACCGATCGGGCGCCATCGAAAACCGGTGCGCATTGCGGGGAGCCTGCTTTTTATCTGGCTCTTTACCATCCTTACCGGAGCGGGACCTTCCGTGCAGCGTTCGGCAGTCATGTTTACCGTAGTATTGATCGGGCAGTTGTCAGGCGGGCGGGCTCGCATATGGAATAGCCTGGCGGTTGCAGCTTTCCTGTTGCTTTGGTGGCAACCCTTATTGCTGTTTCAATTGGGTTTTCAGCTGTCCTTTTTGGCGGTAGCCGGCATTGTCTTCTTTCACCCCCTGTTGGTAAAGTGCTGGTTTCCGGGGAATCCGGTTTTGAAGTATGCCTGGAGCTTGTTTTGTGTGGGATGTGGCGCCCAACTGACGACCATGCCCCTCACCATCTTTCATTTCGGACAGTTTCCCTTGCTGTTTTGGCTATCGGGCTGGATTGCTATTCCCCTGGCTACCTTATTGCTCGGTACTGGTCTTTTGAAGCTGGCTTTCACTTCCCTGTCAATAGCAGACGCCCTGCTGGGGACAATATTGGAATGGCTAACCTCTCTGCTCAATGGAAGCATGATGCTGTTGTCCTCCTGGTCCTTTGCTACCCTGGATGGATTGGTACTATCTCCGGTGGCCACCTGGTCGATGTATTTCGCCCTGCTCGTAGTGATGGTGGCGCACCGTTGGCGGCCGGACTGGCGATCGTGGTCGGGTTGGCCACTGTTGGTGGCAGGTGTCCTTGCCATCAACAACCAGCAACGCAGGGATCAGCAAGAAGCGTGGTTTATCCTGGTTGCCGATAATACCGCGGTACTCGAAATGCTTCGTGGCGACCAGGCTCTGCGCTTTCAAAACCAAGATACCGACACAGTGGCAATATCCTATGCCGACCGTGGATTGCACCAGCGACTGGGAATTCGAAGGGTACGGGAAATGACGTGGCCGACAGGTACAACGTTTATTATTCGGGGAAAGGAGGAGTGCCTGGGAGTGGTGGGAGCCCATTATCCCACGCCTGCCATCTGGCAGGGGTGTTCCACCTGGCTTATCCAGACGGATAGTCCATTCCCCGAATGGTTAGGTCGGAGCGAAGGGGAAGGCACACACCTCATCCTGGCTCCCAACTACGAGAAAAAACACCGAACGGAAAACCTGGCTGCCCCGGCACGTATCTGGTCCCTTTCGGAAAAGGGTGGATTGCGCCTACCTAAAAACAACAATTATGAATGAGTTTTTTCACTTTTCGCTTTTTGAACGAAGAGGTATCGGAACCCTGCTGATTTGTTTGGCGCTCTTATTCTGGCTGCCCCGGCGTTGGTCGGCACCGGTCGACCTGCCGGAAGAAATAACATGGCAGGAGGTGCCTCCGCCAGATCAGATGTCGAAATCCACCCCGGAACAGCCTGCTAAAGCGTCGGAGGAGGTGGATTCCCTGACTTTTGAGGTGTTCGATCCAAATACCGTTACCTATGAAGCCCTGACGGAAATGGGCCTGCCGGTCGGTTTGGCCAGGGGATGGGTAAATTACCGCAGGGCGGGAGCCCATTTTCAATACCGGGAGGATGTGCTGCGGTTGTACCAGATGGATTCCCTGCTTTTCACAAAAATGGAATCGTATATTGATTTACCTCCCCGCCCGACATCTGAAGCCATTCCCCCGGCTGCAGTCCAACGCAGTTTTCCAGACCGGCCACCCACGTCTATTGCCATTAACCAGGCCACACCCCTGGAATGGGCAAAGCTGCGTGGTATCGGACCGGTGCTCTCCACTCGCATCGTTGCTTTTCGGGATAAATTGGGTGGTTTTTCATCGGTTGAACAGGTTGCTGAAACCTATGGGCTTCCGGATAGTACCTTCCGGCAGATAAAGGGGAAACTGCGAATGGACAACCCGCCCGCCCGGCTTGATATAAACGTATTACCGGCGGAGCAATTGGCCAATCATCCCTATATCTCCTGGAAACAAGCCCGTGCCGTTGCCAGCTTTCGCACCAACCACGGTCCCTTTTCTTCAGCAGCCGACTTTCGGGTTTTACGCATTTTTTCTGCTGCGGAGCATCGCCGGTTAGAACCCTATCTGAATTTTGCCCTTCAATCTGCAAAAAAGCCGGGAAAAACAGATTCCCCCGCTACCGTTCAGTAATTCGATCATTTTTGGCGGAAGCCTTGTTACATACAAAAAGAAAATATGCGCCACTACTTATTTATATGCCTTGCACTATTTACGCTGTTCCGGTGCGAACAACAACCAGCCACGGAAACAGCAAAGGCTGAAACAGTTGCTATGATGGGTTCTGAAAACGGATTGTCGGATGTATGGTATCAAGGTAAGGCCGAAGTCAATACCTACGATCTTGTCCAAAATCGATATCAAGACCAGCACCCGGGCGAAGCCGTCCTAATCTTTGTCACCGAAGATTTTCTGACCGATGAGCACGTTAAGAACGAGCGCTACCAAAACCCCAATAGCACCGGTGTGCTAAAAACCAATTACCTGCGCCGTTTTACCACCGGGTTTTACGATTACTCCATCATGACGTCTGTCTTCACGCCTGTCGAAACCGGGGAGTACCCGCATACCATGAAGGTGACCACCAGTGTTCAGGATTGGTGTGGTCAGGCATTTATGCAACTAAATCTGGAAGGCAATCGGTATCAAACCCAGTTGCGATCCTACTTCGAACAGGAAGGTGATGAAAATGACAAGGTGCCGGTCGCTATGCTGGAGGATGAGATCTTCAATCGGATCCGAATGGGCCCCGAGCATTTGCCTACCGGGGAGATCAAGATATTGCCGGGGACAGCACATGTCCGCCTGAAACACGAACCTTTTGATCTTCGGTCGGCTACCGCAACCCTGGACCCCTATGCAGGTGATGAATTTTCGGGCACCGATTTATTGGCGTATACCCTGGTCTTTGCCCAAACGGAGCGATCATTACAAATTGTTTTTGAACGTGAAAGCCCGCACCGTATACAGGGGTGGACGGATGCGTATCCTTCGGTTTTTGATGACAAAGTTCGTCGTACTGTTGCCAAACGAAAGGAAACCAAGTGGATGCCGTATTGGAAGCAAAACCAAGCTGCCGACACGACCTTGCGCGCTGATTTTGGCTTAAGGGGGTTTTAAAAAGACCGTAATTGAAGACTATTTTTTTGTTTAAGTAGTTAAGTTGCTGGTATTCAATTAATTGCGTTGGAGTTGTTAGCTAGTGTAAAAATTACACAAAGCCAGGCTGTTGATTGGATAAAAAGTAATAATTGAATATTTTGCTGGCGCTAAAACAAAATATACTGTAGCCGATGGGTCATTTTGACAATTTTTTTAAATCTGCCTTCACTGTAGATAATGTAATATTTGGTTTTGATGAAGGCGACTTAAAAGTGTTACTGATTCGTCGGGGTGAGGAACCTTATCACGGGAAGTGGGCTTTGCCGGGGTATTTTGTTTACCCGAATGAAGATTTGGATGATGCGGCTATCCGGGTACTGGAGGAGCTTACGGGAATTAATAATGTATATCTGGAACAAGTTCAGACCTTCGGAGCGGTTAATCGCCACGCATTTGGCCGGGTTATAACGGTCGCATATTTCAGCCTCATCAAGATTAGTAATTACACGATACAACCGGCATCAATAGCTCTTCAGGCCCAGTGGCATTCAGTAGCTACTGTATCTCCATTGGCTTTTGATCACGATGAAATATTGCACGCCTGTTTTATGCGTCTCAAGTGGTTGGTTCGGTCCCGACCAGTCGGGTTTGAATTACTGCCTCCCAAATTTACCCTGACCGAATTACAACATTTATACGAAGCCATCCTGGAAACGGAACTGGACAAGAGGAATTTCCGTAAAAAAATCCTTTCCATGGATTTGCTGATCGATTTGAATGAAACCCAGGAGGGTGTTGCTCACCGTCCGGCCAAACTCTACAAGTTTGACCAGAAGAAGTACCAGGAATTGCTGAAGGAGGGGTTCTCTTTTGAATTAAAGGAAAGCCGGAAAAAAGAGGTAAAAAAACGATCAAATAATTCGGTCTAGTCGCACTAGTAGGTTCGTCCCTCACCGTCGCGGAAGGAGATTTCCAGGCCCTGATCGGCATACCGTGTACGATATTCATCGACCAGGGAGCTCAGGCGTTCTTTTTGGTCCTCGGCAATATCGAGTGCCAAGGTTCTAAGGGCCTGATCCTCGGGTTGTCCTTTCAGCGCCAGATTACCGTTGGCGATCGTGAAATATCCGTAATAACCATCTGTGGGTAGGCGGTAATTAGCTATGCTGCGTATTTTTTCGTCTAATTCACGAGCTATATCACTTAATTCGTCGGGAAAGCTGATGTATCCCCAGCATTGTTGTGGTTCAATACGTCGCAACTGAGAATGGAGGGGTTTGATGCCGTATTCCGTTTGCATATCGATCAGGTAGGCATCTTCACTTACCGTAAAATGCGCCCGATTAACCACCGCATCCCGCAGGTCAATTTTTACTGAAAAATATTGTGGTGGTAAAGCGCCCAGATTGATATCGGCAATTGCGGGATACAGGCCTTCCACACAATCGGAGGGTTGGGTTATTCTTTGCAGGGAAATGTCGAAGTTGATGCCACTTTTGGACACTTCGTATTCAATAGTGCTATTACTGCATGGCTGATCGTCAATGGTTTGAATAAGAAAAGAAAAGTAGCGTCCCTGGGGGGTAATCTCCTCCCACATATCCAGGAAAAACTCGTCTTCTACGTCGGTGAGCAGGATGGGATCTTTTAGCGATTGGAAATCACAAGCCGTGCACAAACACGACAAAAGAACCACGATCAGGATGGAACGAAGTTGCAATAAATAGTTTATGGTGCTGGTATTGGTCATATGGAATTAAATAGGGGTTATAGACCTAAAAGTAGAACGATCCGATTCGTAAATTGCTGCCTTGCCTGCCAGGTAATTTTAAAACATAGGGGTATTTGTCAAATTAATGCATCTCTCGTTTGTATGAACACAAAAAGGACTTCATGATCCGACTGGAAGGAATAAAAAAAACCTACGCTACAGGATTTTCGGAATTACAAGTGTTGAAGGGTATCAATATGTTGGTTGAGGAAGGAGAGTTCGTCTCGATCATGGGATCAAGCGGATCGGGAAAATCCACCCTGCTCAATGTATTAGGGTTGCTCGACGAACATGATGCGGGTAGATACTGGCTGGCAAATCAGGCTATGGAAAACCTGTCGGCCCGACAGGCTGCTCACTACCGCAACCGACTCATTGGTTTTGTTTTTCAGTCCTTCAACCTCCTGTCTTTTAAAACAGCTGCCGAAAATGTAGCTCTTCCGCTTTATTATCAAAAGGTGGAACGCAAAGTTCGCCACCATAAAGCGTTGGAGTACCTGGATAGAGTTGGCCTTCTGGAGTGGGCCGATCATCTGCCTACCCAACTCTCTGGCGGGCAACAACAACGCGTGGCCATCGCCCGCTCCCTCATCACCCGTCCGAAGGTCATCCTGGCCGATGAGCCAACCGGCGCCTTGGATTCCAAGACATCCCGCGACGTAATGGCCTTATTTGATGAAGTGCACCAGGAGGGAATGACTATAATCCTGGTGACCCACGAACAGGATATTGCGGCACGTACACAGCGCACCATCAGGCTCCGTGATGGCCTTATCGATGAATCGGCTACTTCTAAATTAGCGCCCCATGATTGATTACGACAAGTGGCAGGAAATTTTTACCTCCATCATGCGCCACAAGGTGCGTACTATACTGACGGCTCTGGGCGTATTTTGGGGGATATTCATGCTGGTGATCCTTTTGGGTGCCGGTAAAGGATTGGAGAATGGGGTCGAATATGAATTTCAGGACGATGCCATTAACAGCCTGTGGATACGACGTGGCTTCACTTCCATGGATTATCAAGGCCTTCCGGAAGGACGACGCATTGAATTTACGAATGAGGATTACGACCTGCTGGCTGATGCCGATCCGGGTGTCGAGCATTTGACAGGACGCTTTTACCTGTCAGGCGACCAGCTTCTAGTGTATAAAGACAAAGAGTTGTCTTTTCCGGTACGGGGTGTGCATCCGGGGCATCAATTTGTGGAGAATACCATCATGCTCCGGGGGCGTTACATTAACCAACGCGACCTGGATGAGTTTCGCAAAGTGGTGGTTTTGGGAAAAGTAGCACGTGAATCCATCTTCGGGGCTGAAAATCCTATTGGAAAAGAGGTAAAGATCGGAGGGGCAGTGTACACAGTGGTAGGGGAGTATTTCGACAAGGGTAATCCCGATGAAATGCGGGTGGTGTACTTGCCAATCACTACCGTACAGAAAGTGTATGCCGGTACGGAAACGGTGCACCAGCTTATGGTAACGACCGGAGACATGCCCCTGCCCGATATGCAGCGCCTGGAAACCGAAATTCGCCGAATGCTGGCAGGTCGGCACCAGTTTGCTATGGAGGACCGGCGGGCCGTCTGGATTTCTAATCTGGCCGAAGAGTACCAGGAGTTTCAGGGCTTGTTCCTGGCAATTAACCTATTCGTATGGTTTGTGGGACTTGGCTCTATCGTCGCTGGCGTCATAGGTGTCAGTAACATCATGCTCATTGTGGTCAAGGACCGCACGCGTGAAATCGGGGTTCGCAAAGCATTGGGTGCAACCCCCACATCCATTGTCCGGATGATCCTGCAGGAAGCCATCTTTATTACCAGTCTGGCGGGCTATGCCGGCCTGGCTGCGGGGGTAGGGGTACTGGCGGTACTCGGGCAGATGGAAGTACAATACTTTCGCCATCCCCAGATAAATATCTGGGTAGGGCTGGGGGCAACAGCAGTCCTCATCCTGGCGGGTGCACTGGCCGGGTGGTTACCGGCGCGACAAGCAGCCAGCATTCACCCCGTGGAAGCAATGAAAGCCGATTAACCCAAGAATATGCGCCGACTAACACTATTTGACCGCGACACCTGGCAGGAAATTTTCGGGACCATCCGGAAGCATAAACTACGTACCGGCCTCACGGCTCTGGGGGTATTCTGGGGTATTTTCATGCTCATTTTTGTCCTGGGAATGGGCGCTGGCCTGAAGAATGGTGTATATCGGCAGTTCGGTGACCGCGCCAAAAATGTGTTGTTCGTATATCCGAACCGGACAACCATGCCTTACGAAGGATTCCGCTCGGGACGGGTGCCCCGGATGACCCGGGCAGACATCGACATCCTGAAAAATAATATTGATAATATCGATGGCATTGCCCCACGTCTGTCCCTGAACAACCGCGTTGCCCGCGTTAACGATAAAACGGAAGAAGTGGAAATCCGGGGTGAATACGAGGATATGATCCGACTGGAAGCCCTGAAGGTGTACGAGGGCAGGTACATTAATCGGGCGGACCGCGAGCAGAGTCGTAAGGTGGCCGTAATTGGCGATCGCACCCGGGAGCTTTTATTCGGTGACCGGTCGGGAATTGGTGAGTACGTCATGTTGGACGGGATGGCGTTTCGGGTAGTGGGTATTTTCGGTCCCGAGCAGATAAAACCATGGACAGAAAGCGACCTGGAAGCTATTGTCATACCACTTACTACCATGTATCGGGCTTTTGGCACGGGGGAACGGGTCGATTACTTTGTGTGTTCTGCAGCACCTCAGGTACGGGTAAGCGAGGTGGAAGAAAAGGTGATCAAATTATTGAAAGAGCGCCACCACATTGCACCCGAAGATACTCGTGGTATCGGCAGCAGCAATCTGGAGGAGGAGTTTCAGAGCATACAAAACCTGTTTGGTGGTATTACGGCCTTTCTTTGGTTTGTGGGTATTGGCACCTTATTGGCGGGAATTGTCGGGGTGAGTAATATTATGCTGATCGTGGTCAAGGAACGCACCCGGGAGATCGGTCTGCGAAAAGCGATGGGGGCCACCCCCCAGTCCATCATTTCCATGATACTTATCGAATCGATATTTATAACCAGCATTTCCGGGTACCTGGGATTATTGCTTTCAACCCTGATTGTTGGGGGGATTGATGCTTTGCTGGTAAGTCAGGGTGCCGATTTTGAGAACTTCCACCATCCCGAAGTGGATTTGGAAGTGGGCATCGGGGCCGTGGTTTTGTTGGTC
Source organism: Saprospiraceae bacterium (assembly GCA_030148525.1). GTDB lineage: Bacteria > Bacteroidota > Bacteroidia > Chitinophagales > Saprospiraceae > DT-110. The sequence goes on from JASBTH010000213.1 coordinate 17,288, forward strand.
CTGGCGGGTACGATAGCAGGGTTGATTCCCGCATTACAAGCTGCCCGGGTAAATCCGGTACAGGCACTAAAAGACGAATAATTAAGATAAATCATAGCTCCACATGAAAAAAGGTTGTTTAATTCCATTGATTGGTTTTTTGGTAATTGCTACGGCGGGATTAGTGTACTATTTCGTGCAACAAAGTGATCGGGCAACCGAAAACCTGGCGGTTGAAGAGCCGGCACTTCGTGATTTGGTTCGCAAGACCGTAGCGACGGGATCCATTCGGCCCCGGCACGAGGTAATGATTAAGCCCCAGGTTTCGGGAGTAGTCGAAGAGCTCTTTGTGGAACCCGGAGAGATTGTGACTAAAGGACAACGCCTGGCCCGGATAAAACTGATCCCGAGTGAGATAAATATCAATAGCGCCCAATCCAGTGTAGAGTTGGCCCGGCTGCGGGTCTCAGAAGCCGAACGCGAATTGGAGCGCCAACGCAGTCTGCGAAAGCAGCAACTGGATGTGGAGGATGCACGCGTCCGGCTGAATAATGCACAACAGGAAGAGGAACGGGCCCGGCAACTCTACGAGGAAGGGGTCATGTCGCAGCAAGATTACCAACAGATCAAGCGCGACTACGAACTGACCAAAGCAGCCCTGGAAAACGCGGAGGTCGTGGCAAAAAATGAATTAAAGCGGCTTGAAACGGCCCTTGATATCCAGGAGCAGGAACTTACAGCTGCTATCAACAACCTGCAATTACTCCGCGAAGGAGCTTCCCGGAATTCCCGGCAGGTGGCTAACGTCGTAGTTTCGACCGTCGACGGCATGGTGCTGGATGTTCCCGTAGAGGAAGGTACCTCCGTTATCGAGCGCAATAATTTCAATGAAGGAACCAGCATCGCTATCGTCGCCGATATGGACAACCTGGTCTTCGAAGGTACCGTTGATGAAAGTGATGTGGGTAAGTTGAAGGAGGGAATGCCACTGGTCCTTACCGTCGGTGCTATTGATAGGTTTACCTTTGACGCCCGCCTGGAATATATTTCACCAAAAGGAGTCGATGATGCCGGTACCGTGACTTTCGAGGTTCGCGCCGCGGTCACCCCGACCGATGATATTTTTCTGCGAGCCGGATACAGCGCGAATGCCGATATTATCCTCGAGCGGCGCGACCAGGTGATCTCCATTAACGAACGAGACGTACTGTACGAGGATACGGGTACCTTCGTAGAGGTGGAGTCGGGTGATCGAACCTTTAAGCGGCAGCCGGTTGAACTGGGACTGTCAGATGGGATATACGTCGAGGTTGTAGCGGGGGTCGACACCACCCACCGGGTACGGGTACAATCAGGAGGGTAGGGAGATACACCAAAAAAATACTCGATTGCATCATACCTAAGTTGGGGATTACCTTCCTCAAAACACACACGCGACTGCGTTTTCCCTGCCCGCCAAAGCCCTTTGGTGCGGAGGAGGCCAATTCCGATTTCCGATTTCCGATTTCGAAATAAACCCTATCCGGGCTTGGTAGTTATGCTTATATGAATACCAAGGTACTTATGCTACACGGGAATGGCGGTGCTTCTGCCCGCTTCCAATTATTCCGGGAAGAGGTCCGACGGCATCAACCCGATTACGACGTGGTGTTTCCCGAATTACCGGGCTTCGAAGGCCGTCACCTTGGCACTTTGCCTGCCGATCTCTGGCAACTATTTCTGACTCCGCTGCAAGAACAGATCGCAAATAGTGCCCCGGAGACCGAGTGGATCCTTTACGGTCATGGAATCGGAGGCTCCCTGCTGCTCGAATGGGCGGCCCGGAGTTGGGCGGTACCTGGTCGACCGGGCTGGAAACCAAAGGGCGTCTTACTGCACGGCTGCATCGGTGCTTCATTGAAAGAGCGTTGGTTTCCCAAGCTGATGAAGCCCCTATTCATGAGGCGTTTCATCCAGCGATTAGTGTCGTGGCCAGCCTTGCGCCCCCTGTGGGAGCGTAAATTATTCCTTACTCCCGGGGCTATACCCGAAGCACTGCGCCGGCAATTCTTCCGCGATTATGCGCGCTGTGCAGCCTTTCCCGTATTTTTTGACCTTATCGACGGAGCCTGGTACGATGGCGTACAAGATAAAACAGGCTCAGGGGACTTTTACTTCCTTTGGGGTGACCGGGAACGAGTAGTAGCGTCCAAATATCTGGTGTACTGGCAACGGGATTTTCCAAACAGTCAATTTGATATAGTGGCTGACTGGGACCACTTTCCGATGCTTGATACACCAGTCGCTTTTTACCGAAAGGTTACTGACCTGATTACTCAACTAAGATCTCCTGCATTTTCCTGATGGGTAAACTGGAACAATTACAAGACATTAGAGCTACCGGCCTGCCAACTCCGGCTTTCAAGTCGCTCTCCTGGGAAACCTGGCGGGATAATCGTCGTGTCCGGGTCGATAACCTGGCTTTTCCGCTGGCTGTGCGCTCCACCTTTGCCGACGAAGACACCGCCGCAAGTGCAATGGCGGGGCAATATCGTACTGAATTGAATGTCGCCATGGATGACCTGCCCGCTGCCATCGATGCGGTATTCGATGCTTATCCCGATCCGGTTGGCAGTCGGGTTATCCTGCAGGAGATGATCGATCCGGAGATTAGCGGGGTACTATTCGCTTTTCGCAATGCGGTTTGGAAAGTGGAATGGACCCGGGGACAAGGGGAAGCACTGGTCTCGGGTAAACGTACCCCCCAAACGTTTTTGCTGCCTCGTTTCGGACGGGTCGATTATTGGTTGAGCAGGTTCTGGAGTTTTTGGTCGGGTGCGATTGGATTGGAAAAGGGTAACCGTCGCGCCTTCATTCAACTTTCGGTGTTAACCAGCCGGTTATTTTCCATCTTTCCGAAGCAGAGTGGTTTGGATATTGAATTTGCGATCAGAAAGGGGCGCGTTTACATTTTACAGGCTCGTCCCATTACTACTGATTGGGAGGCCGAGGAAGTGCTGACGGCAGCTAATCATCGGGAGATCCTGCCGCCGGATCCATCCCCTTTTATGACTGGTATAATTCGCAAGGCAGGACCGGAATTATACGGTTATTATCAGTCAATCGACTCCTCTCTGCCCAGCCGTTCTTTTATTGTGGAAGCAGCCGGAATGCCCTGGATCAATCTATCGGCTTTGCTGGATACGATGATTGCCTGGGGGCTTCCCACCACCCTGGTAAGCCGCTCGGTCGGTGCCTGTGATGTATACCGGGTAGGCATTCGTCCCTGGCGAATGCTTAGCAAAATTGGTGTATTCTGGCAACTGGCCCGCCAACCCTTTGGCGTGCGGAAGCGGGTTCGCCAGTGGGTGCTCGATAAGCGGGGCCGCTTACACTGGCACCGGGAAGAACGCCGGGACCGGTGGCGCGAAGATCCGGCCGGTGCCACCCGGCATTGGATCGAGGATTTTTCCCGCCTCTACACAGACCTCGTGGAGCACATGCAGCAACTAACTGCAGCTATGTCGGGACCAGTGCAGATATTGGACCGAATGGGACTGCTGTCAAAAAATGCAGCGACCATCCATCAGAAAAGTCGAAGTACCGATTATCTCCGGGCCTTCCGGCAACTGCGGTCTGGGGAGCTGGACCGAAACACCTTCGTCCAACGCTTTGGTCACCGGGGTTTTTACGAATCCGATATCGGAAAGCGGCGATTCTGTGAATTTAGCGAGCAGGACTGGTCAGCCCTGACCGGGGAAATGTCTGTTTCGGAGCAGCCCGCGCCCGGGCAAGAGCAAAAAAATCGGATCGTAAACCGACTTTTCCATCCAATTAACCAGTTGATCCACACTCGCGAATGGTTGCGTCACGTTTGTATGTATTTCTTTTGGGAAATGCGCAAAGAGATGCTGGAACAAATGCGTTCATACTTGCCACCGGGAGTACATTTTGCAGATCTGTCTCCGGAGGAGTTATTGTCGTATTTATCTGGAGAGAAGACCTCTGCTGAAATACTTCAGCTCATTGAGAACCGCGAACCTACTTCCGGTTGGGACCTGAATACCTTTCTGGCCAACGGAAAGGGAAGGCGCCTGGTACTGCCCGAGTGGTCAGCTCCGGAAAACCAGGAGAAGGAGGGGATTGGAATATATCCCGGGATTGTGGAAGGGGTCGTCTGGCGCGTACATCGGGCAGACATAGCTAACCTGCAACCTCCCCTGGCAAAGTCGGTCATTCTGGTTGCCGATGCGCTGGATCCCGGATGGGTGCCTTACTTCGATCAGGTCGATGGGGTACTTGCCTACGTTGGGGGGCTTCTGTCTCACGCCAGTATTATGTTGCGGGAGGCGGGTATCCCCGCCATCACCCAATTACCCGAGATCATTGCTCTGGAAACAGGAGATTACATCCGAATGGATGGTCAGTCGGGACAGGTCGAACTGCTGGAACAAAAAGCCCGTAAAACTAAATCCGGCTAATTCCCTAGGTTTTCTGGCCCGTAAAGATTACAATGAACAGATGATCTTTTAAACCTCCGCATTGTTTTTTAATAGAGGTAGACATAAAATTCACGTATATTTGACCCCATGAAGAACATTCGGAATTTTTGTGTGATCGCGCACATCGACCATGGTAAAAGTACCCTCTCGGATCGACTCCTTGAGCATACTAAGACTATTGATGAGCGCGACATGAAGGACCAGGCCCTGGATAACATGGACCTGGAGCGAGAACGTGGAATTACGATTAAAAGCCATGCCATTCAGCTGGTGTACGACCGGCCGGATGCCGATACCTATATCCTCAATCTTATCGATACGCCGGGCCACGTAGATTTTAGCTACGAGGTGTCACGCTCTATCGCTGCCTGTGAAGGGGCATTGCTCCTGGTCGATGCTTCGCAAGGCATCCAGGCACAAACGATATCCAACCTGTACCTGGCTATCGAGCACGACCTGGAAATTATTCCGGTATTGAATAAAGTCGATATGGAATCCGCAATGATCGACGAAGTCTCCGATGAGATCATCGATTTGATCGGTTGCGAAAAGGATGACATTGTTCTCGCCAGCGGAAAAACCGGTCTGGGAGTTGAGAATATCCTCGAGGCCATTGTCAATCGTATTCCAGCACCCGAAGGAGATCCTAAGGCTCCGCTGCAAGCATTGATCTTTGACTCCGTATTTAATCCCTTTCGGGGAGTAGTTGCCTATTTCCGCATTATGAATGGTTCCCTGCGCAAAGGGGATAAGGTGCGATTTTTCCATACGGAAAATGAATACACAGCCGATGAAATAGGCGTGTTGAGAATGAATCAGGAACCCCGAAAGGAATTATCCACGGGAAACGTTGGCTACATCATTACCGGGGTAAAGGAATCCAAAGAGGTAAAGGTTGGTGACACCCTCACCCATCACGAAACGCCCTGTGCGAATCCCATTAAGGGCTTCGAGGAAGTAAAGCCGATGGTCTTTGCCGGTATCTTCCCGATCGATAATGACGATTACGAAGATCTCCGCGATAGCTTGGAGAAGCTGCAGCTCAACGATGCTTCCCTGGTCTTTGAACCGGAAACTTCGGTTGCACTGGGCTTTGGTTTTCGGTGTGGATTTCTCGGAATGCTGCACCTGGAGATCGTTCAGGAGCGCTTATCCCGGGAGTACGAAATGGACGTAATTACCACTGTCCCCAACGTATCCTATAAAGCCTATACCACCAAAGGGGAGTTTCTGGAAGTGCGCACGCCTTCCGACCTTCCGGATGTTGGCAACCTGGATTACGTGGAAGAACCCTTTATCAGTGCACAGATTATCACCAAGCCGGAATTCATCGGAGCTATTATGACCCTGTGCATGGAAAAACGGGGTGTGCTTACCCGTCAAACCTATATGACGGAAACCCGGGTCGAGTTGAGTTTTGAGTTGCCGCTGGCAGAGATTGTGTTCGATTTCTACGATCGCCTCAAATCTATTTCGCGTGGATATGCATCCTTCGATTACCAGCCTCTTGATTACCGCCAATCCGACCTGGTAAAATTGGACATTAAGCTCAACGGTGAAAACGTCGATGCCCTCTCGGCTCTGGTACACCGGGAAAAAGCAGAGGCATTCGGTCGTAAAATATGCAAGCGCCTCAAAGAATTGCTGCCGCGTCAGCAATTCATGATCGCCATCCAGGCCGCAATCGGGGCCAAAGTTATTGCCCGCGAGACGATATCCGCTCTCCGCAAAGATGTTACTGCCAAGTGTTATGGCGGGGATATTTCTCGTAAACGGAAACTGCTCGAGAAGCAGAAGAAAGGTAAGAAGCGGATGCGTCAGATCGGTAGCGTGGAAGTACCTCAAAAGGCCTTCCTGGACGTGCTAAAGCTGGATTAATCCCGCATTTTAGAACACCGTAAACGCTTTCGGTATATTCCCTGCCTTATTTATGCCTTTCGGCAAAATGGCTTCGCCCAACCTTTTCACGCGAGTACATACTCGACTCGAAGTGGTTTTGCTACGCAGTACTTCGTGTTGAGACGCCAAACCACTTCGTTGTCGGTATAGTTTGCACAAACTATCCAGCAGTGCCAGTAAGACTACTACAAAGCTATGGCGTCTATCCGGGCATTGACCGGACGCGCATGGCATACCACCAGACAAAACTCTTTTTTGAGCCCCACTTCGACTATCGCTCAGTGGGCTTAAGTCCTTGATTATCAGAAAAGGGGTGAGCGTTAGCCGAACCCCGAATAAAAAATGTCTAGTGGTAGACGCGCATGGTTTCCAATTACGATGGATGGCCTTATACGCGAGCTAGGCGTTGCTAAAGCAGCAACCAGCACAGCGTTATTATAATTAAGTAAGGAGAGATATGTTGTAGTGATGGGATAAGAACAAGGGAATCGCTGCTTAATAGTAGCGAGTACCCGAACTTTCAGCATACGAATCACTGAGGGTGATAACAGCACCACCAATAATAAACGCAGCGAGGGCAATGTAAACAACGAGCATGATAAGGCATTTTATGGTTAAAAAATGTGCCGAACGCAGGTAAGACGTTCAAGCATTATCAATGCTCATGGGAAAAATACAGCTTGTGGTTTTGGGGCAGTTCATGGAAACTGCAAGTGGGTAAGGTATTGCGGGCATTAAGTTCTCCCGCATCACTAAAATGCAAAATTTTAGCCAAAAAACAAGTCTTAAGGCCAAAAAACTAGCATTTTCCCGGGATACCATCCCGAAAACATCTTACCAGGTCACAAAAAGGCAATGAAATGAAACCGGTTGTACCTAAATAATGCCATTGGCCATCAAAAGAGAAACGGTGGGTTCTTCACTTCCTCCTTCGGGCTCGAGGGTCAGATTCAGGCTTTCAGCCTTTTCAATAAAAGAAATAGTAGCCAGTCGATCCAGAGGTAGTTCGGGGTTCAGTAATCCTACACTGATCATTTTGCCATCAACATCAGCCCATATCTGATATTGTTTACCCTCGGGAGGAGCTGGAAGATTGACCGGATTGAGGTAGGCCTTAGAGGTCGCTTCATTCCAATAGGCAATCAGGCGCATTTCAGGTGAAAGAGGAGTCCCCTCTATACTAACCTGCTGAGTCTGACCGTGTTTCAGAAAAGCGAACAACGTATTGCTTGATTCCAGGTTCTCTTTTTCTTCCTGGCAGGCATCTAATAATACCGTTTGATTGCTTAATTCCTGTTGTAAACCTTCGGCTTTTCTGTCGAGTAAAAACAGCCCGACACCCATTAACAAAATAGCTGTATAAACCAGAAAACGCGACCACCCGGACTGGCCGGACAGTCCCTTGCTACTGCTGGTGACCGGTTCGTTATTATCCTGTGACCTTGCCTGCTGATAATCTACTTCTTCAATTACCCGGTTTCGGAGAACTTCGGGGGGCTGGATAGCGTATTGCTTGGCGTATTGGTCCAATGCTTTGCGCATTGACGTATATTCGGCTCGTACCTCAGGAAAGGTATTAAGATATTGTTCCACCAGTGCACTTTCCTCTTCCGAGGTAATGCCCAGTGCGTATTGTTCAAGTAGTCCAGAGGCGAGAAACTGATCTTTATTCATCACAATTCCATGCAGTTAAAAGTATGGGATTAATTCAGTACGGTTATCCATTGACTAATTGCCCAAATAATGGGCACTCGGTGCGCTAGAAACACCTTTCTTAATTCGCGTAATCCAATTCGGATTCGGGATTTTACAGTGCCTAGTGGAATCCCTAGCAGATCCTGAACTTCAGCCTGGGTGTATCCCCGGAAATATATCAGGTCAATAACCTCTTGATATTTGGGATCCAGGGATAATACCTCCCGCTTTAGTCCGATGGTATCCGTGTTCGTTTCCGTACTGAAACGTTGTTTATTAAAAGTGACATCAACATCGTCGAATTGCGATCGACGTCGGAAAGCGGCTGACCGGGTTTTATCGATAGCCAAATTCCGGGTGATGTTGAGCGCCCAGGTGAAAACCGTCCCTTTCGACGGGTCATAACTGGCGCCATTTTTCCAGATCTTCACGAAAGCTTCCTGCAAAACATCCTGAGCGAGGTTATGGTCCACAATCAGTCGCCTGATATGCCAATAAAGCCGGCTCTGATAGGCATCCATCATGGCACGCAGACCTTTTTCCAGCGTTTGTGAGGCCAATAAAAGTTTTAAAATCTCCTCATC
>JASBTH010000219.1 GCA_030148525.1 Saprospiraceae bacterium
TATCGAGGTGGGTTATTCGGCTGGGAGCCTCCTCAAAAGAAATATCGGCCAGTTGCAGTAAAGGAACAAATGCACCACTAGCGGAAGGCACACTAATGTTTTTGAAATGCTCCATCCGGAATTTATCCTGGTAGTTGTAGCGCATCATCATATTGAAATCCTCCCCTTCCGGATCGCGGAAGGTACCCACCGGCGCCCCGCTAACGAAGGTCCGGACCGATTGGTCGATGGCCACCACCGGTACACCAAAAAGCATGGCTTTATCGCGATTGATCCGGACGACCAGATCCGTGCTATTGCTGCGGATGGGATTGTCCACATTGATGGCCCCCGGTGCTGACCGAACGACCTCTTCGACTTGCCTGGCGTACTGTTGTAATTTCCCCAGATCCTCTCCGAAAATTTTGATGGCAATCGGTGCCTCCGAAGGAGGACCCTGTACGTATTCACGTACATCAATGCGCGCATAGGGATAATCCGAGAAGGTTGACCGCAATTCCTCCAACAGGGCGTAAAAAGCATCCACCTCGTATTCCTTGAGTACGACAAAGACCTCTCCGAAAGTGTTGGAATAACTGGTAGACGCCACATTGTAGTAAATACGTGGATTACCGTGGCCGGTATTCGAGGCATAATAGGCCACCTGATCGGTCGTATCGAGTACCGCCTCTACGTAGCTGACTGCCCGGTCGGTGGCACCAATATTGCTGCCGTTGGGTAGTGTTACCGTAATCCGGAACTGGGGTTTCTCCGCCTTGGGGAAAAAGCTTACTCCTACGAGTGGAAAAAGGGACAAAGCACCCATCAGCATGGCTAAGGCAATGCCGATCAGCCACCATTTGTAGCGAAAGGCCAAAGCCAGGGTACGCCGATAAGGGCCTTCCACGAAATTCCGCATGCCCCGGAAAGCACGGGTTCCCGATTGAGGCCCCGTATCCCGCTCCCGCAATAGTCGACTGGCCAGGTAGGGCGTCAGCGTAATGGCCACCAACAGGGAAGCCGTCAGGGTGGCGATGACCGTAATGGGCAGTGCACGAATGAAAGCCCCGGTGGTATCGGGCATAAGCACGATGGGCACAAAAGCCAGCACCGTAGTCAACGTAGCACTGGTGATAGGTGCAAATAACTGTTGTGCTCCCTGAATAGCCGCATCCGTACGGGAATACCCCAGACTCAGATACCGCTCAATATTTTCAATAATAGCAATCGAATTATCGACCAGCAACCCGAGTGCCACGACCAACCCGGCAATGGATATTTGCTGCAGGGCGTAGCCCATTTGATCGACCCCCGACAGGCCGATCAGGATCGACAGCGGAATCGCCATCATGACAATAGTTGCCGATCGCCAACCCAACAGCAGAAAAATGATAATACCCACCAGACCGATACCCTGAAGCAAATTCATCAAAAAGCCGTTCACGCGGGTGCGCACCCCCGATGACTGATCAAATACATAATGCAGGGAAATACCATCGCGCAGCGCAAGCTCGTCGAGGCGTTCTTTAATAGGTTCGGAGATGGAAAAGATATTGTATCCCTCTTTTTGCTGGACGGTCACGTAGATGCTTTTTTGGCCGCGGTAGCGAGCCAGCCAGCGCTCCTCCCCGTAGTCGAAGTACACCGCCGCAATATCTTTCAGGTAGATCAGTTTCCCCTGGTAAGAACCGACTACTGTATTACTGATCTGATCCAGATCCTGATAGGAACCCGACGTTTTCAGATTAAAGAGCTTATCCGACATCTTGATGGCACCACCGGGAATGTTCGCATTATTCGCCTCAATCGCCCGGTTGATATCTTCCAGGCTGACCCCCATTTCGGTCATTTTTACCGGATTCAGGGCTATGCGAACCTCTTCCTCGGGGTAAGCCTCGATCTGGACCTTGCGAACACCATCCACCTCTTCGATAACATCTTTTACAATTTCGGCTTCATCGTACAGTCGATTGTAGGGTACACCTTCGCCGGTCAGCGCCAATTGGAAAATAGAGACCGTATTGGTATTAATCTGGCGCACCGATAAGTCGAACAGATCGGGGGGTAATTCACTGCTTACCCCATTGATCTGACGTTGAACCTCATCGAACTTCTCGTCCGTATCCACTCCGAAGTCAAATTCAATCTCCATGATGGCTACTCCGTCACGGATGGTGGTTTGGAGCTCTTTGAGATCCTCAATCTCATTGATTACCTCCTCGAGTGGATCGACCACCTGGCTTTCGATATCTTTGGGGTTAGCACCAGGATATACTGCCACGGCAATCATATTGGGGATGTCAAGGGCGGGATCTTCCCGCTGGGGCATCGAGAGGAAAGAGCTGAGGCCTACCGCCAAAAGGGCGATAAAGGCCATCAGTGTGAATTGGTAGTTGGATATAGACAGCTTTGGAATATTCATCTTGGTTTGTTGTTAGAGTTAGCGGATCACCTGTACGGCCTGTCCGTCGGAGAGGTAGCCAACACCACTGATAATGACGTTTTCACTAGCCGACAACCCTTCCTGTACCAGCAAGGATTCCCCTTCGATCCTGAAAACCTGTACCTGCTTTAAGTGGGCTTTCCGTTCTTTCACTACGAAGATTTCGGCCCGGGCACCATCGCCACGCACGAGGGCGTCGATGGGAATGCGCAGGAGTGACTGGCTATTCCCCGCCTCCATGGTCACTTTACCGATCAAGCCACTGAGCAGGTTTTGCCCCTCAGTGTTCACTGCTATTTCGACTGTATAGGTGCCCGTGCGCGGATCGGCCTGAGCTGCCAGTTCATCTATCTGGCCGGTGAACACTTTCCCCGGATAGGCATCAAAAGTTACTGTGGCACGCGTCCCCTCCTGCAACTGCACGATCTCGCGGTCGGTAACATCAACGCGCAGCACTTTGGTACTGGCCTGAGTACCCAACAAAAAAACCGGATTACCGGGACCTACAATCTCTCCGGCTTCGGCAAGCTGCATCAGGATGGTTCCGCTGGCAGGTGCCTTGATTACGGAATATTTCAGGTTGAAATTGGCAACCTCCTGGTTTTGCTTACTCAATGCCAGTCCTTTCCGGGCTGTTTCTAATTGATTTTTGGCGTTGTCGAGCTGAACCTCCGCATTCTCCAGTTGCTCCAGGGTGGCTACGCTAT
>JASBTH010000023.1 GCA_030148525.1 Saprospiraceae bacterium
TAATGGTTATTTCACGAGTCGCCGTACACCCTCCACCATCGGTATAGGTGAGCGTATACACCGACGTACCGGCAGGTACCGGATCGAGGGTCGGGCTGGCAATAGTGGGGTCGTTCAGCCCCGTGGTCGGTGACCAGGAAAAGTTACTTCCCTCCACGGGTCCGGGGAGCACCAGGCTTTCACCGGAACAGGCCTGCAGGGATACCATATCCATTACGGCGGGGTAAATGGTCACTTCCAGGGTGTCGTACTGGAAACACCCGTCAAATGAGGTGCGGACGGCATACTGCCATACCAGTGTCTCCCCGGTATTATTATCAAAGGAAAAATCGACCGGTGTCGTGTTGGTCGCACTGAGAGCGCTGATGTTAGCATCCCCAATGGCAATCCATTGATAATCGTAATCCATCAGGTTACCCGGGCCGATGGAAACTGTTTCTCCGGAACACAGCTGGTAATTATCCACCAGGTTATTTTGGATCTCCAGGGTAGTCTGGTCGGAGGCATCTACCGAGCAGGCACAGGTAGTCTCGGGATTTACCACGGCCAGCACCTGGCAGGCTCCGGTGGGAGGTACACTGATGGATCCCGTCACCGTTTGCTGCTGATTGACGTTCAAGTTGACCGTTTCGCTAATGGTTGTATACAATTGGTCAATACCCGGCTCAAACAGACCATTATTGTTTTCATCACTGTACAGCTCTATATTCAATGGAAAACCCGCACCCGTGGTAACTAATCCGGTATTGCGAACGGTGATTTCGTAATCCAGGGTAGCCGAACTGGGCGGATTAGTGGCAATATTGAGGTCGGTAGATAATACCTGGAAGGAGGGCTTTTCGAATAAAATATCAATCGCATCCTGGCCACTGAGCACATCCACGTCACAGGCCATGCCGTCACATACCGCCGACTCGCCCGTATACGCCTGGACGATCATTTGGTATTTGCGGCATTCCTGGGCCGCATCCATGGCCTGAATGTCGAGATCGAGCACGATACGGTCATTATTACCCAGTCCCGGCTGAATGGGCCAGGACAAGATAACCCCGTTATTGTCCACGTTGCGGATAGGCTCCTGATCAACCGCATTTAGCACCGGATTGCGACTATTGGTAATGTAATCCACACCCGGAGGCAGGATCATCCGAATGCTGTCACCCATCGCCGTCATTACCCCCGGATTGGCGTCGATCAGGAAGTCCAGGGTAACCGTAGCCGCATCATTATTACAAGGGTTCAGCGCAATTTCATCCAGGGTAATATTGATATTATAGTCGGGCACAGCCCCTTCAATAAATAGCCGGGGACCGATGCTCTCCACAGTATTGGTGGGATTACCGCATGCGTCTTCGGCCTGAACACGGAAGGTAGCCCGGTCACCAGAGGAATAATCACAGGTAGTCGTAGTAAGCCAGCGAACGAGAATGATATTCTCGTTGGTGGCTGAACCCGGTGATCCGATCAGTCCTTCCTCTTGCAGCGTAGCATCCAGGTCTGTGACATTGATCCGGTATTGGTTCTGGAACACATTCACCGGATCCTCTACGTGTACAAAGGTAGTATCCCCCGAAAATGGAATGGGATAACCGATCGTAAACGACCCGGGTATGTACTCCAGGCCCAGAGGTAGCGCAAAGTCAAAAACGATATCGTTAATGGACCCCAGATTCGTACTGGAAAAGCGGTATTCGAACACCAGGTCTTCGCATAATGGCTTTACTACTTCCTCTCGGGGCCGGTTCAATTGTCCGGCAAGACGACCGGGTACGGTAATGAAATCAATGGTGGATGGATTGCTGCAAGTGGCTTCTACGGCCGTAGCCGGATAGCCGTTACAATCCCAACCCCCATCGAACTGCAGACGCTGCGGATCGCAATTCGTCGTATTGATGCACAACTCGAAGATGCGCTCCGTGTCGCCGGCAGTGGTTCCGAGTTGATACAGGCCAAAGGCCGTGGGGGTATATTCGACGGGGTTATTCGGATCCGTAATCTCTGTTAGTGAAATGGGGACAATACCACCGGTAAGGCTGGTCAGATCCAGCCAGGAATTCGGTGCCGAAATATTGGTAATATTTTCCATCTCAATGATCACACAGGCCGTCTGGCCGAATAATTCATTGATGGGGGTCGGTGTGGAGACAATAAGCTGTGGGCCTCCGGTATAATCCCAATTGCCACAGGCCGTATTTGTCACGTCGAGATTCTGTCCGAACATGTAATCGACCACGTCCGTAGTTACCTGACCACACGATTGGTAGCTACGTACTTCGCTGAGGCAATTGCCCTGGATGCGCGGGTTGAAGAAAACATCGAAACCATTGTCGATACCGGTCTCGATGATCCGGTTATCACCCAAACTCTGTAGGTAATCCTCCACCGCAAAGGTCACCGTATCGCCCTGAAAGACCAGGTACTGGCCCGGAATAGTGGCATTAACGATAGTCCGGTCATTATCCACCCGTTGGATAAGATTCACATTGAATGCGGAGGGCACGTATTCAAATTCCGGGGTTTTTATGAAGGTCATTTCCTGCGGAATACCCGGAGAGCGGATTTCGTTCGTAAACTCATCAAATCCGAGGTTGCCAAAGTAAATAGCCCGGCGCAGAGAAAAGGGCGATAGTGTACACCCTCCAAAATCATTCACACTGTTACTGAATACGTCCGAGATACCAACCTGGTACATAGTTTCAATGATGGTATTGCAGGATGATACAGTACCCAACTCATACCCATTGTCGCTCAGGTAGAAAGCCGGCTCAAATAGTCGGCTGGTGATTTGACCACCAAAGGAATTGGTCGGGGAGTACCGGATCGTTACGAAAAGGGAGTCCCCTTCTGCAAATTCAAACCCGGCAAAGTCGGTGCATCCCAGGGCATTCAAATCGGCGGGAGACAGGTTGGTGACCAGGGTCGAACCATCCTTAAATTGAGGCAGGACAGCGCAATTTAGCTCCGCATACCCATTGGAGGCATCCTTAACTGTGAATGTTCCTCCCAGGATATTATACTGGGTGGTTTGTGTATTAAATTCCAGAAAAGCATTCGACCATGTCGTCAGGCCATTGGTATCCTGGACTACGGCAACCATATCGGCCCGCAGCGTATCACCGCGCACGTACAACTGCGACTGAGCGTTATTTCGATCGGCTTTTGTTACTCCATCGTCGGGTGTCTGGTCATTATTAGCGTCAACCAGGCCGTAATTTTCCCGGTAAATTTCCAGATCAGTTTTTCGCAGGCCGGCACAGTTGGGGTCACACGGCTCGCAATTAGTGATTAACTCAAAGGAGTCGCCGCAGGTAGCGTTCGGAGCACAGGAGGTACAATCGGGGTTACTGTCATCCGTAATATGAATGGCGTTAAAAGTAAGCGTTTTGCGTTGAGAGCACCCGTTGGCTACTTCACCGCAATCCGATTGGTAGCACAGCTCGAAGTAGCCGGAAACAATACTGTACAGCCGGAAAGTGGCTACATCATTACCTCCGCTATTGCCATCGACAATTTGTAGATTAGAAACGGCAGCGGTTGTACCTCCGCTGTTATTTACGTGCCGCACGTCGGTTAAGTCCAATCCGGGAGGTATCTCAACCGTTACCTCAAAATAAGCATCCGGGTAATTGGAGGAATTGATCCAATCCGAATACATACTCAGGATCTCGAACTGCGCGCAGTTTTCACCGGTAGCGGTGACAAACGACTCCCCATCGATATACCCATCTATTCCGGCATCAAACCTGGGAAACCCTACGCCGGGACCATCATAGGAGCGACCGCAGTAATCCGTGTAGTCAATATCCTGTACCGCTGAATAATAAATATCTGAAATATTGCATCCCCGGCAATCACAGCCGGTTTCGGTCGACCAGCGTACGTATAAGACATCACCGGGATTCAAATCCAGGTTTTCAAAGAATAGGTCCGCATCGCGGTAGTATCCGGCCCCCAGCACGCACTGCCCACTGGATCCCACCGTTCCCGAAGCAGCCGAAATATTCCGAATATCGGTTACGGGTGCAAAATCGATCGGGTTGGCACTATTCACCGAAAATTCAATACTGGAAGCTACGATAGACCCCGGCGAGTTGCCCTGCCCGATATCGACGTACACATCGCGTGCCGGTGCATTGCCGGTATTGGTAATTTGTACAGCGTAATCGGTAGGTTCAGCATCGTAACAGGTGGGGCGGTTTTCCAGCGGCGTATACCGGCTGGCCGACAGGTCGGGCAGGGTGTTGCTGAAATCGACCGGGCTGGCAGGTTCATTGCTACGGTTACATACGGCCAGGGGTTCTCCGGGCACACAACCGTAAAAACTCCCGCGCTGTACCGGAGCGGCGGATACTAATTCACAGGCTACCGGTAACCAAACTTCATGGAATAAGAGGCTTTCATTTTCTTCAAACAGGGTATCCATATCGGCCCCGCCCCCAAATTCCGCGTTGGTAATATCACCGGGTTCCACTTGCCAAAAGGTGGTATCGCCACTGGTACTTATTTGTGAAAGGGAATTCCCACCGATTAAGACATCCTGAATCTGTACGGTGAGATCCCCGTTGGTGCGGGAGTTGATGGTGTAATACACAAAGTCCGTTAAGGCTCCTACCCCACCGTTCACTACGGGAACCTTCAAGGTATCCGGTTGATTTAAGATCGCGTCCAACTGATTTTCGGCCGGATTCAGGTTACCTTCAATGTCGGTGCTCAAGATCGAAAGATCAGCACGCTGGACAATGAAATTTGGGGACACCAGATTTATCGTATCTTTTTCCGTTCCGCAGTAGGGGTCGTAGAAAAAATCAGCAGTGAAAAAGGTCTCACTGCCATCAATGTCACATACCAGCCCGATATCAAAGGTGAACACCAGCGAATCAGCCGGTGCCAGATCACCCTGGACCGCGATCACATTCCCAACCAACTCAATAGCGGGTCCCCGAATCACGGTAACATTATTAAATACCATGCCTTCCGGCAAATACCCAATGGCACCCACGCCAGTAACCAGATAGTTATTGGTACCGGGATTTTCGTTACTGACGGTAACTTTAAAGTTGGCATCCGGACCACACACCGAAGCCGATTCCGGCCCCTCGATCGTGACGGTAGGCGGCATAGGTGGGCCTACCGTGGGATAGAAAAAGCTGGTGACCGTGTTATCCAGCTCCCCGGTATCGTGGCAATCCTGATCGCTGGTAGTACACGGAAACAACACCCGGCGTTCCCCGTCGGGTGCATCACCCGTACAGGCTACATCATGGAATACCCAATGTTCAGATACTTGTATGCTGGCAGCGGGCGAGAGGCTATCACTGGCTATCGCTGCCTGGAAAGCGGCCTTGGTGATTATATAACAGGTGTAACCAGTGGGAGCACTACCGGCCGTTGGGAGCGTCACCCCACCCACCGAAACGGATTCCACCGTTCCGTTCATATTATCTTTAATACAGTACAACACGGTATCGGCAGCCGCTGTACCGATGTTTTCCACCGTAGTCACTACGGTATCACGCTTACCATTAATGATGCGGACCGTGTTCGGAGCTTGCGCCGTAATGGAAGGCTCGGCCCGATTCACCGTGATAGGACCATAAGACTCATTCCCGGTGGATGTTCCTCCCCCACAGAAATCATCGTAGATTACATCCAGGCTCAGATTAGTCGTAGAAGCTGCGGAGCAATCGTAAAATACATCTACCGAAAAGGAAGTGCTTTCGCCGTCGGCCAGGGTTCCGAGCAGGATATCTTCCCCTACCCTTTGCACGACACTGTCGCCAGTGGCTTGTACATTGAAGTAGCTGACACCGGTTTCCAGGTTCAGATTGATCAAAGCATCCCGCAAAGGAATATTATCACCCGACGTATTCGTCAGGGTCACTCCGTAGGTTATGGTATCATTACAGGCTTCCACCGAGGTGGAGCCGGTTATCGTAAGCATATACGGATTTGCCGGTGCCTGGAAACTAATGTCCGTGATCGTGGGTGGATCCGAATCCAGGCAGGCAGCCGTACCTGCACACCCGTAGGTAGCGGTGCGTGAGAGGTCATCACCGGCATCCGTACAACTCGTTGCCCGCCAATATTCAGTAACCGTAATTTGTTCGGATCCGTCCAGCGCTCCACCCGGAAGAAGAACCCCTTCGATCAGATAACAAGTACTGCCGGCATCCGGATCAATGGATAATAAAACAGTGCCCACCTTAATGCTATCCAATACAGCATTTGAGTTCGGAGCAACACAAAAATATACGGTGTCGGCAGGAACCGAAGAAGTGTTTTGCAATGTGTGGTCAATGCTAAATCGCCTGTCAATCGCCAGATTCTCAGTAGTGGAAGAAGATGCGACAATATCAATATCAGGTGCCTCCGTGTTTACCGTTATCATGCCCGATGCTGCCATTGTGGGCCCTCCGACACATACGGCATCGTGAGTTACTGACAAATCAAACGTCACAGAAGAAGACATCACCTCGCATCCTGCCTCCACATCAAAGGTAAAGGTGAGCGTCTACCCGGCCGCCAGATCCGATATGTTGATCTGATTGGTGGTAGACGTTGTGTTGACCGTCCCGCCGGTACCCGATGTCACTCCAAGCAGGGTCAGTCCGGCCGGTACATTCAGCATACCGGTAAGGTTCGTTAATGTGCCTTCCGTTCCTGTATTTTCTAAGGTAGCAGTGTACGTTTCGGCATCTCCGCATACGGTGAGGGTTGCATTATCCGGAGTAATGCCCACCGTCAATACCGGTGACTCGGGATTTACAGAAACGGTATTGGCAAGAGTCATGGAGGTACAGGGCATGGCCTCATCACAATCATACGTAACACTGCGTTCTAAACTTCCTTCCTGCTGGCAGCTAAAGGTCCAGTGCTCCCGCACGGTAATGTTTTCATTTCCCAGGGAATCTCTACCCTGCAATGCCCGCAGATCGGCTTCACTTATGAGAAAGCAGGTTTGTCCGGCAGGACCGGGCGTGGTAGCCAGACGAATAGCACCACTATTCAGGGTCACGGAGTCGATCTGACCAAAGGCGGGATTGACTACACAGTAACTCAGATCTGTTACGGAGTCAGCTGTAGTATTTGTTAGCGTTACATCAATGGTTTGTGTTTGCCCGGGATAGGATACGATCACGGTGGCAGGCACCGGATTAGTCACGGTTACTTCTGGTGCCATCATCATGCCCATGGCAGTAACTTCTTCGGCGGGAGCAACGGGAACATCAGTGGTCGTTCGGGTAGGTTGGTGACCGATCAGCAGCACCACCAGCCAGGTTACCAGGGTACTTGCGTGGAGAGTGATTGGGTAGCGTGATCTCATCTTTTGCATGTCTTTTGTCCATAAAGCCTACCCCTGACGCAGGAGTCACAGGCTAATCGTGGTTAGATGCTACAAAAGGTTCAAATGAGACAAAGCGTACTACCGGACGGAGGACGCTAAGCATATTCGACTCAGAGGGAATAGATCACTTGGGAATAGTATGTGTGGTCGAACGCTTGTATATCCAAATATAGAACCTTTTTTCATATATACATCAGTCTCCATGCAAGAATCTGGCCAAAAGGTCCTATTTGGATATATTTTTTATTTCACATACAACGAAATATACAATTGCGTTCTGACGCTACCCTGTAAATAATTGATTTTCTGTATTTTTTGTAGTTCTTAGCCTTTCGGCAAAAAAAAATCAGGTTTGAGGTTTGAGGTTTGAGGTAACCTGGCACCTACCTCAAACCCCACACCTCATACCTCAAACCTGTTATCTGTTATGCATCATGACCTTGGTCAGCTGATACCCGTCGTAGCTCAGGGTGTAGTAGAGCGTTCCGGCGGGTAGTGACTGACGATCGAGGCGTACCTCGTTGTAGCCCGCTTCGTAGTCCCCGTCGATGGTGCGCAAGACCCGACCCGCTACATCGCGGATGGTCAGCTCGGCCGTTCCTGCACTCGGCAGGTAGAAGCCGATGCGCGTCTCCGTCACAAAGGGGTTCGGT
>JASBTH010000284.1 GCA_030148525.1 Saprospiraceae bacterium
CTCTACTATCAGCTCGATTTTAAAGGTGTTCAAGTGACCCGTCAAATGTTGATAATTGAATAAAAATTATTATCTTTGCTACGTATTGTAGTTTAGAACAAGGGTTTTGGAGGTGAAGCACTAGCTTCACCTCTTTTTTTATGTAGATTGAGGCCATAAATTCTGCCAGCATGCAAGTTCACGACATCGAAGTGCAATCCTGGTCCGAATTGATGGATGCCCTTTTTCACGACTCTTGGTCACGGGGGCTACAACGATTCCGCTCGTCCTATGTCTATCGGGGACTGGAAGATAAAACCTACGATCTTACCAGCACGCTCAACCGGCTGGGCGAATCTCACCTGGAGAAGCATTTACTGCGAAATTTTCGGAAGTACAGTCAGATCGAGGACGAGAACAAGTCGATCTGGAATTGGCTGGCTCTGGCCCAGCATCACGGCTTACCCACCCGCCTGTTGGACTGGACATACTCACCACTGGTTGCGCTGCACTTTGCAACGGCTAATTTTTTGCACTTCGATAAGGATGGTATGATCTGGGCCGTTAACTACGTGGATACCAAAGAGTATTTACCCGATCAATTAGTAAGCATCATCGACGCTGAAGGGTCACACATTTTTACGGCCGAAATGCTGGATCGGGCTGTTTCCTCCATACCGGAGTTGCAAACGTTGAAAAAGGAAGACTTTGCGGTCTTCTTCGAGCCACCTTCCCTGGACCAGCGAATCGTCAACCAATACGCCGTATTCTCTATGATGTCTAACCCCAATCGAACTATCAGCGAATGGCTTTCAACCACGGAGGTGCGCTATTTCCGTATTGTCATTCCCGCCGAACTGAAGTGGGAGATCCGCGATAAGCTCGATCAGTCTAACATCAACGAGCGAGTACTCTTTCCCGGCCTCGACGGCCTCGCCCGCTGGCTGAAACGCCATTACCGCGACACCCGCCAGAAGGATATGCGCAATGGCCTGCCGCACCGGGAGACGTTTAAGGATAAGCAGAAGAAAAGTTGATACGGCAGACGGTCCACGATTCACGCCCCACGGCAGACGGCTTGCAAGGAGCGCTGATCCTCTGGATCGCGCAAACGAAAATGCCCTGCGAAGGCGGTGATTCTATCTCTCGGAAATCGGGTCCACGGTTTAAGGTCCACGGCTTACGACTCCCGCTTTCGCCCTGTCGGGCTTCAGCGGGCATACACGATTCCTTCTTACGCCAAGGCTTCGTCAGGCATGCACGGCTTGCGGTCCTTTCCTACGCCACCACCTGCACACGGTTTCGGCGGCCCTGAAGGCATACGCCCGTATGGGCTTCGGCGGGCATGCGGAACACGGTGTGATTATCACGATTGATTAGGCCACAGCTTCAGCTGTGGTGAAAAAAGGGGCAGTCACCTAGCACCAAACCACTTTAGTGGTGAGAAAGTCGATTCACGTCAGTTGGCACGGTCGATGGATCAAAAACCTTGAACCATGGGCCATGGACCTTGGACCAAAACCCCATCCGACGTTTCCGTAAACACTTACCTGCCTAAGAAAAGGTGAGTGCCCAGCGCAACACATACGCCAACCCCAACCCCAGAAAATTCCCAAGTGCATAACCCAGCAACCCCACGGCCATACCGGCGACCAGGAGCTGTCGGTTATTCAATACACTGCACATGGGGCCAATAAAGGCCGGGCCATACAAGGCTGCCGTGGAGGTGACCAGAAAGGTGTCGCGGTCGATGCCACTCCAGCGAGCCAGCAGAAGGTGTAAGAGAATGGTGCCGTACATACATAAACCGGCAAACAGGAGAATAGTACCTCCCGATTGGATAATCTCCCCTAAATCGGCCAGCACACCTAAGCTTACGCTAAAAATCAACAGGAAATATTCGCCGCTCACGAAGGTGTCGCCCCAGGTGCGGACAGCGGGGATAAAGGATGCAGCCAGGCTGAGTACCGTCAGGCACAACATCACAAAAGCGGTCTGATTCAGATTGCCAAAGAAAAGAAGGGTTAGCCCCACGGTAGCCGTAATGATCAGCACCGTCAGCCCAATGGCTTTGAATTGGCCCGACCATACGAACGGCTCCGTTATTTTCATATCGTCTCCCGTATCGGATCGGTCTTCTTTTGCCCGAAAGGGCGGTAAAACCTTTCCCAACAAACGGGGTAAAACGGAGAACAGGAGTAATAAATAGCTGCCTCCCAGCACAATATCCGCGCCGTTGAGCAAAATGATGTATTCCTGATCCACTTGCAGGGCCAGCCCGATGGCCTGCATATTTGGGGTGCCTCCCGTATAGATTCCAGTGAGCATGCCAGCGAGGGCCCATCCCTCGGTAAAGGCATTGCGGAATACCCAGGCGGCCAGGGCACTACTCAGCAGCCCGGCCAGGACACACCAGCCAAAGGAGATCAGCGATGGGCCGGCAAAGCGACGCAGAGTATCAAGGCGGGTGCCAAACAGCAGCAACGGAATGGCAAACAAAATGCTTACCTCCGAAAAGCGGGTAGCCACTTCGTCATCGATGGGGTAGGAGGTCACATTGCGCAACAGGATACCTACGAGGTAACACAGTACGATGGGACTCAGCACCTTCTCGACACCACTCCAGCGACTGAGCTTTCGGCTGAGCCAGGGGAAGCCCAGGATAAGGGCGATCTGTCCGATCAGGGTAATAGTGCTCATTGGGCTTCGATCAGGAGGTTGCGCTGATAATCGATCTTCAGCGTGCATTTGCTGGTCTTGGGATTTTCCAACAACCAGTTAGCAATAGGATTGACCACCGTCTGCTCAATGGCCCGCTGCAGGGGGCGCGCCCCGTAGCGAGGGTCAAATCCAGTGCGCGTAAGGTGATCCACCAGGTTTTCAGTGAAGGTAACCTGTAATTGTTTTTTGGTGAAACCCTCTCGCTGGGTTAGCTCCGTGAGTTCTTTGCGGGTAATCTTTTGAATGTCCTCCTTCTCCAGCGCCCGGAAGATGACGGTACCGTCGATACGATTCACAAACTCGGGCCGGAAATGACGTGCAATGGCCGAGGCGTAATTGTCGGCGGCCGTAGTCGTTTGTTGAAAGCCAATGGGCGGCGAATGGCTGGCTCCCAGGTTGGAGGTCATAATGATGATGGTATTCTTGAAATTGGTAATGCGCCCGAAGGCATCGACCAATACGCCTTCGTCGAGCACCGTCAGCAGGGCATCAAAGATAGCCGGATTGGCCTTTTCGATCTCGTCGAGCAGCAACACACTAAAGGGGCGTTCCCGGATCTCCTTTACCAGCTGCCCCGTTTCCTGGCCGCTGCCGATCAGACGGGCGATCTGGAACGGGTGCTGAAACTCACTCATATCAATGCGGACGAGGGGGGTCTTCTTCTGCCCCTTACCGAAAAAGTAATCGGCCAGTGCTTTGGCCGTGGCGGTTTTACCCACACCGGTCGGACCCGCGAAGAGGAGGGTGGCAATGGGGCGGCCGGGGTTATTCAGGCCCGCTTTGAATATTTTCACCAGACGGGTCACCTGCTCCACGGCCGCGGGTTGCCCAATAATACGCTCGCGGAAGAATTGATCGAGCTCATCTTCGTCGAGCGGGAGGTGATCGCGCAGGAATAACTCCGGCATACCGGTCTGGTCGATAAAGGTATCGATGATCTCCTCCGTACCAATCGTATTCTTTTGGTGGAGTTGGGCATTCGCCAGGCACTGACCCAGGAATTTGATACCCTTACCCGGAAATTGCTCGTAGGGGTAATAGCGCTGCAACAACTGAATGGCCATTTCCAGCCCCTTGGGATCGATGTGGATGCGCAGGCTTTTCTGGCTGTACTCGGCAAACTGATTCATGATGCCCGATACCTGGTCGTTATTCAGGGGCGGTAGTTCCACAATCTGAAAGGACTCGGCAAAACCAGGCAGTAATCGCCTTAAGCTCTCCAGCTCTCGTGGCGTAGCTTCCCCCAACAGTCGCAGCTTGCCCTGCTGAATGAAGGGCCGCATAAAGGCCGCCACGCTATCTTCCGGTCCCGTGCCCCCGATCTCGATCAGTTTGGTGATGGAAATGGCCCACAAGATACCCTGGCAGCTTTCCAGTTCTTCGATCAGTTGTTCCACGGCTTCTTCCCATTCACCAAGATAACGGGCACTGCCCGTTATGCGCTGGGGGATGACCCGCCAGAAAGTAAGTTCCAGGTTGCGGTGCCGTTGCTTGATCTTGCGCATGGCCTGCTCCAGTACGGCGCTTTTGCCCGTACCGGGCTCGCCCACCATGATCACATTGGAACGGGTGACCATGATCTTTTCGATCACATCCTCCACGGCTTGTTCCCGCTCCCAGGCGGCGTTGGGGCCCAGTCCCAGTTGCTTCTTTACGGCTTTGGGGTAGGGGTAAGGTTCCGCTAATCGCTGCAGGGTCGGCAGGGATTTCTTGAACATGCGATCGTCCCAGACAAAATCTTGCTCTTCTTTAACCTTCAACTGTATGGTATCCAGCTGGGGCTTGGGTTGGCCGATCAGCCTAAAGATTTCTTCGGGGCTTAATCGGTTCAGGTAGGAATTGATCAGGTGCTTCGCCAGGGGTTCCATGTGCCGGGGCGAATAATAGGTGAAATGGTCCTCAAACAGGGGTAAAAAGCACTGGTAGTGCCCGTAAGGGGTTTGGCCGTAGATTACCGGAATAGGAATGGATACATTGTAGGTGAGCGGAAACATGCTGCCGGCATCGCGGTAGGCGGGGCGATGTGATACGGTCAGAACCTTCATCCTTGGTTGTTCCAGCTCCTGGTCGGGATATTCGCCGTACCGCTTATAGTCTTTTCGCAATTGGTGGAGCAATTTCCACTTCAGGGTATCCGGAGCATCGGCCATGGCCTTATGCTGGGTGCCCACCAGGATGCCGTAGTAATTCGACTCCTGTAACTGGAAGTAGAGTAGGGGATAGTCGATTCGTTCCATTACCTGTCCGCTTCTGTTGGCAAGTTAGTAAAATAGCGTGAGGTTGGGTATGGACTTATCCGTAAAGTGATGATAGCCAAAACCCAACCTCCCGGTATAGAGTAGTAGGTATAGGGTATCGTGAATAAGAGCGTGTTTGGGATTTGTTTTTGATGGCGAAAATGTCTAGAATTTGGTTCTCACAAAGCCTTTTTTGAGCTTCGTAGCATGGCTACGGTGCGAAAAAAGGCTGCAGTGAGGTTCA
>JASBTH010000025.1 GCA_030148525.1 Saprospiraceae bacterium
CTTTTCGGAAGCGGTATATTTGAACCTCACTGCAGCCTTTTTTCGCCCCGTAGCCATGCTACGAAGCTCAAAAAAGGCTTTGTGAGAACCAAATTCTAGACATTTTCGCCATCAAAAACAAATCCCAAACACGCTCTAAACATTTTAAACTAAGGCTTCCTTATACCCGATACCGACAACCAAAACCCACCCCGACATACGTCGGAATGGGCTGCATGGGATTATAGACACTCACTAGAAGCCATTTCAAAAATGTTTTTTAGATGACTTCTGGTTGTTCGTTTGCTTATCCGTTGGAGAACAGTCGGTTGATATCACTACCGGAGCGTTGCTTACAGTTGTTGTTGCTGTTGCAATCGTCGTTGGCTTTATTGCCGTCCAGTTTGATGTCGGGATCGTAGATCACACATACTTTATAGGATGGCGGAAATTCGTTACCGGTATACCAGCGGCGGTTCCAGCTTACCTGGACGGTACGTCCCGCAGGGACACTGCTAAATGATTGGCGAGCGACCATACGGCTTGCTCCGGTCGGACTCACCTCGTACAAGGCCACCGTCATTTGGGAAGCATGGGAGGAAAAGTGTTGTGAACCAACGTTCTTCACAATGCCGGTAATCTTCACGAGACCGTTGAAATTATTGTACTTGCGGATCATCCGGTAATTGATGGCAGTAGCTGCCAGGTCCGGGCAATTCGGACGGTACTGGAACTGATTCGGATTCCAGGTGCGTATCTTAGGCTGCACTTTGGTGATCTTGGTGTTGTAGCGTAGTTGCGCATCCGCGGTAACGCTAAAGCCAATCAAGAAGGCGAAAAAGGCGATGGAGGTGATAAACTGTTTCATGATACCAGGTTTTGATGTAGGTGATAAATGAGTATGTTCACCTGGTAGTGTACCCAGTTCAGAAAGTATGACCCCTGGGAGGTCAGAAATTTGAAATCAGCCTCCTACGCCAGGGCTCCGGCGGCCAGGGAGGTCGGAAATAATGATCAATGCTCAGTGCTAAATGCTAAATTGAGCACTGAGCACTGAGCACTGAGCACTACCAATTACCTTCTCCGATCACCTTAGCTTCTTTTCAGTGTCCGGCACAGCACGGGACGATTTCAATAAGTAATAGCCTATATACCGGATCAAGAGGTCAACCCTGAGAAATATTATTTTTCTACCCCATACTCTTCTACGATATCGGATACATCACCTAAAGCAGGCCAGGAGGAAGGGCGTTCAAAATCTTGCCCGGATATAAGCACTTGCGCTTCGGGATATTCGGCTTTTACGGTAGCCCAATCCGTGTCCAGCCAGTGCGATTTGTCCATTTCCAGAAGTTGCACACCTTTTAACGGTCCCGACACACTTTTACCGATGAGGGGCCACCACAGACTTTCCGTTTCCCGGTCCCATAATACGAACCCATCCAGACCGTCCCAGACTTCCGGATCATAATAGGTGTACCCACTGAGCGCAAAGGTGAGGGTATCATCCCCGTAGGCACGTTCGTAAATGGCCCCCAGATCAGCCAGGATGCAGTAAGCGGCCATGATGGGCTCTCCGTTCAATTCGTCGTTTACGACTTCGTGTCGGGTGAGATCCTCCACGGAGTATGCTTTTACTTCTTCACCCGCATAGGCCACCAAAAATCGACTCGTGTCGGCCCACTGGGTGTCGGCTTTCTCCACCGAGGTGAACGACGGCTGCAATAAAGCCGGAAAACGCTCCCGACCGATCCCATAGTGGAATTGGTCACGCTCGAGTGACAGGTTGCTAATATCAAAGTGCGAATCCGCATCCTTTCCACCCCAGAGAAGGGGTTGACCGTCCTGCTCCAGAAATTTTCCGTTTTCTATCGCGATCGGCCGGGATGGAGGCTTTAGATCCTCTGATGCCTCAGATGTATTAGTTTCGGTGGAACATCCGGAGAATACTCCGAATAGGACGAATGCGAACAGATATCGAAGAATCATAGGCATTGGTGTGTTTACCCATAAGATAACCAATTAAGGGTATATCCCGGAAAGCGTTATTCCACAATATTTCCCTCCGGATCCGTACGCAGGTTAATCCGCTGATCGCCATTACTGAGCAATACCCGGTAACCGCGAAATTCGGGCTCGTCGTAGTAGATCACACGGATCACCCGGTACCCCGGATAATCGCCTTCCAGTTTTTCGGCAACGCCCTCCGGTAACTGATCGTAGTAGGAAATGGTATTCTCGTGGGTGCGAACCGGGATGGCTTCATCCTGGCGCTCGATGAATCGGTTGGCTTTGCCTTCCTGGGTCTTTTCCAGATCAAAGGCGTCGTAGAGCTCACCGGTGGCCGTGTAGGCTTCAAATGACAGCCGGTCACCGTCGATGGAAATGATCTGGAATAGCTGGGTGTTCTCGGCACCCCGGTCGCGGGTGGCCCCTTTGAAGTCATCCCAACCGTCGGGACGCATATTGTACATTTTACCGCCACTGACCGATACCACGTAGGCCGTGCCTGCGTATTGATCGCGCATATTGAGACCGGCCAGTACATTCTTTTTGGGCTCCGTATGTCCCCGTGCATAGCTGTGGTCGTGCCCCTGAATGACCAAATCGACCTGGTATTTATCGAAGATGGGCTTCCAAAGTTCGCGTAACTCTTCGTTATTCCGTCCCGATGAGGCGGAGTATAAAGGATGGTGATAGGTGATAACCGTCCACTTCTGGGGGTTATCGGCCAGCACTTTCTCCAGCCAGGGTATCTGTTCCTCCTGTTGGACATTACTGTTCAGGCTGATCAGTCGCATATCGCCGTAATCGAGGTAGTACACGGTTTCTTTGAGTCCGTCCGGTCCGTTATCGGGCAAGGTGAATCCGGGTTCCCATTGCACGGATAGCGATCGTATCCGCTGGGCGCGTTCCTCCTCCGTGCGCGGGTAGTATTCGTGATTTCCCGGAGTGGATACCGACGGCAGCATGCGGTGAATAAAGCTGCCCGCCATGAACCACTCGTGCCATTCGCCTTCGTCGTGAGCGTAATTGACCAGGTCACCGGCGTGAACGATAAAACCCGCTTCGGGTGCTTTTTGATAGCCGGCCCGAATCAGTCGCGACCACAATTCCATGATGTAGTTCTGGGTATCGCCTACGTACAGGAAAGAAAAGGGCTGATCACCCGCTGGTGCCGTTTTGAAATGAATCCACTCACTCCAGATGCGGCCGTTCCCCACCCGGTAGGCATAAGTAGTATCCGGCAGCAAGTCGGTAAAAGTGACCGAATGGTATTTCGATACCACCTCCGCGCGGGGAATATCCGTGGCTTCCAGTATCTCCGTGCGGGCTTTATAGGTCTTGGCATTGCGCCAAAACTTAGGGGCGGCGGTCGCAATGGCGATCTCCGCGTACCCTACCTGTACATCCACACTTGTGCGCCAGGTCACGCTCATGGAGGAACTGGGATCCTCCGTCATATTTAGCACGATGTGGTCAGGGTGTAAACCGGGCTTTCCCCAGTCGTAGGCAAACTCAGGGGTCCGGTAGGCGCGCTTCTGGGCGTTGGCAGAAAAAGGTAAAGTGGCTGCCGCCAAAAGGCACAGCAGCAGAAAAATGAGTCGAGTATTCATAACAGCCGGTTTTTTACTGCGATGAACTTACGAAAAATGCTGCAAGCGTTCCCAATCACCGGTAATTGCGAGAGTATCACCATTTTCCTGGATGTTCACGAACAGCGTTTTGCCGGAAGGCGAAAAGACAGAACCCCGGGAATTCGGATGCATTTTTCAAATTTTCGGAAAAGATACGCCCCCTCCCATTTTTTGGCCCAACCTCCTCCATTAACCCATTGTTAAACCTTTCTTTTTGGCCGAATCTAAGGAAGAAAATTACGTATGAGTAAAAAAATGTCACAATAAAGCGAAAGTGTTCCAAAACGCATTGATTGGTATTAACGGCATGCTTGAGGTGAAGGAAAAAGGTTGAGGTTGAGGCTTAGTACTCTGTAATCTAAGTTATTTGAAAATATGGGTAGGGCATTTTGGCAAAAGACAAGGCGCGAGAAGGGAGCATAGCCATAGCTACGGGACCGACGAGCAACGAAGTATTTTGCCGAAAGGCACAGCCATAAGTCAAAGTTACTTAGGTTACAGAGTACTTAGGTTAAGGGTCCCGCCTTCACCGGGCATACGCCCGGATGGTTTTCGACGAGCAGGGAAGGGAAAGAAAGGTTGAGATTGAGGTTGAGGCTAAGACCTCAGCCTTTACCGGGCATACGCCCGCATGGGCTTCGGCGGGCAGAGAAGAGAAAGAAAGGTTCAGGTTGAGATTGAGATTGAGGTTAAGGATCCTGCCTTTACTGCACATACGCCGTATGGGTTTCGGCGGGCAAGGAAGGCTGAGATTCAGGTTGAGATTGAGTTAACCTGATGACTTAAATGCCTTGCATTTAGCATTTAGCACTTATCATTCAGCATTAAGAGCGTGTTTGCAACAATCTCACTTGATCATTCTCGCAATACCTCGCACCCTATCCCCTTGCGTCTCATACCTGACTTGCTCATCGAGCATGGCCGGCGTATTAAAGGAAAATGGAAAGGGGGATGACCACTCGTAGTCAACCCGGGCAGCGGAGGCGTGTACAGCCCGGAAACCGGCGTCGGCAAAAAGAGGGGCGTTCTCGGGTCCAATACCCGATCCGGGCATAATGGTGAGGTCCTCCCCTACCCGCTGTTGCCAGGTGACCAACTGATCGAGACCAGCTTCGGCTTTGAGTTGTTGACCAGAGGTGAGCAAGTTGTCGACCCCCAGTTCCAGCAGAGCATCCAGGGCCCGGAGGGGATCTGGCGTCCAGTCGAAGGCCCGGTGAAAGGTCACCGGTTTTCCGGCCGCTGTATCGATCAGCCGACGGGTAGCCCCGACATCAATGGTGCGATCCCGTTGCAACACCCCGACGACAACTCCGGCACAGCCCCGCTCCAGGCAGCAGCGTATATCATACTCCATGGTAGTCAACTCATCCGACGTGAAGTGAAAATCCCCGCTGCGAGGTCGGATCAACGCATAGACCGGGATAGAAACCTCCGCGAGGGTCGCTTCCACCAGACCGGGAGAGGGCGTCAGTCCGCCCACCCCGAGTTCGGCACAGAGTTCCAGGCGGTCTGCACCATTCGCAAAGGCCCGTTTGGCGGAGGTAAGGGAGTGGGTAGCGATTTCGAGTAGCATGTGTGTATTATTAAGTTAACCTGAGGTGTGGCACAGACTTATCCGTAAAGTGATGATAGTCAAAGCCCATCCTCCCGGTAGAAGGTACTAAGTATAGGGTATATGGATTCAGGCAAGTCTTACTACCCTATACCCTCTGCCAAATACAACGTGAGATTGTGAGGCTTAATCGCTTAGCCAAAAGTCGGCCTCGACCTCACGTTAAATTAGAGCGTGTTTGGGATTTGTTTTTGATGGCGAAAATGTCTAGAATTTGCAGTCCAAAGAATAAATCCCAAACACGCTCTTATTCAGCCGACCAATGAAAGATGGCCTTCATTGGCATCCACTTCTCACCCGGCTTGGCCCCGGGCAAAGCCTGTTGATAAGTCCACATCAAGGCTTCCCATTCCTGTACCTTAGGGTTGCCGGCATCCATCTCCGCTTTTTGCGAAAGCGAAAAATCCTCCGCCGTATCCATGATCATGAACAGGCGGTTCTGTATACGATAGATTTCCATGTGCTGAATACCACTCTTGCGAATGCTATCCAGTATTTCCGGCCAAACGGCCTGGTGATAAGCTTCGTATTCCCGTATCAATTCGGGATCATCCTTTAAATCCAGTGCAAAGCAATGTCTCTTCATCGTATTAACTCTTTTCCAGGCCGGCCAGTGCCCGGTCGAGGTGCACGTAGCCTCCGTCTACAAACAAATGCTGCCCGGTCATATGCGACGCTCTTTCCGATAAGAGGAAAAGCGCCATATCCGCAATTTCCCGTGAAGTAGTCATGCGCTGTTGTAAGGGGATCTTCGCCTCAATGGTGCGTTGCCTGGCGTTCGGATCATCGAAGGAATCCAGCCACGAACGGTATAAAGGGGTTATCACTTCGGCCGGGATAATAGCGTTTACCCGAATGCTGTAGGGTAATAATTCCACGGCCCATTCCCGGGTGAGGGCCAATTGAGCCCCCTTGGCCGCAGCGTAGGCCGAGGTGCCTCCCTGTCCGGTCAAGGCTGTTTTCGAACTCATGTTTACGATGCTGCCTTTCGAGGCCTTAAGTGCATCCAATACGAAATGCGTTAAATGGTAATAATGGTGTAAGTTGATAACCAGCGATTCCAGGAACCTGTCCGGAGATCCCTTCTCCAGCCCTATACCATCATTCACCCCTGCATTATTGACCAGACCGTCCAGGCGTCCGTATAATTGCAGTGCTTCCCGGGCCACTTCCCGACAACTCTCCACAGTACCCAGTTCGCGTACAATGGAGTGCCCCTTGCCCAACTCTCCGAGCAGCTGCTCGGCTTTTGCTGCATTGCGACCCACGATAATGGGAATAGCTCCTTCTTCGTGAAGAGCACGGGTAATACCCTCGCCGATGCCACTCGCACCTCCGGTTACTAAAATCACTTTTTCGGTTAGTCCTAAATCCATCACTTATAAATTGTAAAAGCGTTCGGCGTTTCCGCCAAAAAAGGCTGCTCGTTCGCGATCGTCAAAGGATGCGGTATATTCCTCCACTATGGCCATTACCGTAGCGTACTCTTTAGCTGCCAACAGGCAGACCGGCCAATCCGAACCATACATGAGACGCTCCGGACCAAAAGCCCCGAAGACCACGTCCAAATAAGGCTTGAAATCATCGGGCTGCCAGGACGACCAATCCGCTTCGGTTACCAACCCCGATACTTTGCAGTACACATTGGGGTGCTCGGCCATCACTCGAATGCCTTCCGTCCAGGCCTTACCGGGGCGCTCGGTGATGGCGGGTTTCCCCAAATGATCGAGTACAAAAGGTTGGTCAGGGCACCGCTCCAGAAAAGTGAGTACTGCCGGAAACTGGCGCTCGAAGACCAATATGTCGTAAGTCAATCCGGCTTTGGCCAGGGCCTTTACGCCGCGAATAAATTCCGGTGCCAGGAGAAAATTCGGATCGGGCTCTCCCTGGACGATATGCCGAACTCCCTTGAAAGCTTTGAATCCCCGATAGTGCTGTATACGCTCCTCCAGGTTATCCGCCCTCAGGTCGAGCCAACCCACTACGCCCATCACTTGCTCGTGGTTGTCGGCCAGCCCCAATAAAAAGTCATTCTCAGTTTCGGTATGGCGGGCCTGAACGGCTACGCATCCCTTCATATCGGCTTTCGCCAAAAGTGGATTCAAATCATCGGGCAGAAAGTCGCGCTGCAGACGCTGCATATCCTGGTTAATCCAGTCGTATTCGACCGAATCGTAGACCCAAAAATGTTGGTGTGCGTCGATGCGTGCCATGGTTAAGCTGATTCTGTTAATTTTTCATAAGCAATTGCCGTCTGTCGGCAGGAACCAAGGCCTTCGATTCCCAGTTCAATGGAATCCCCGTGCTTGAGGTAACGGGGCGGATTCAGTCCCAACCCTACCCCAAAGGGTGTTCCGGTAGAAATAATGTCGCCCGGCAGCAGGCGCATATACTGACTGATATAGGATACCAAATGCGGGATATCGAACACCAGGTCGGAGGTATTACTGTCCTGCATCATCTCCCCGTTCACTTTCAGCCAGAGGCGTAAATTATGAGGGTCGGCCACCTCATCGCGGGTTACCAGAGCGGGACCGATTGGTGCGAAGGTGTCGCAACTCTTTCCCTTTACCCACTGCCCGCCTTGCTCCAGTTGGAAGGCCCGCTCGCTGTAGTCGTTGTGCACCAGATATCCCGCCACGTGATCCATGGCCTGTTCTTTCGACACATAACTGGCTTCTTTGCCGATCACTACCCCCAACTCTATTTCCCAGTCGGTCTTTTCACTTTTCTTTGGGATTATGACCGGGTCGTTGGGCCCGCAAATAGCGGAAGTAGCCTTGAAGAAGAGCACCGGTTCGCCGGGTACATCCATCCCGCTTTCTGCGGCGTGTTGGGCGTAATTCAATCCCACGCATACAATTTTGGAAGGATTGACCAGGGGAGGCCCCAGGCGTTCCTCCTCCGACACTTCCGGGCAATCATTAGCATCCAGCCACTTCTGTAGTTGGTCGAGTCCGTTCCCGCCCAGAAAATGATGATCGTAATCCAGGCCCGAAGCGGATACATCTCGCCTGGTACCAGTCTTATCCAATATTCCCGGTTTTTCGGCTCCGGGAGCACCAAATCGAATTAATCGCATTATGTATTCAGGTTTATAAATCCTCCGTCAATGGGTACATTGGTACCCGTAATAAAGCTGGCTGCATCCGAGCACAGGTAGAGGGCCAGTTTAGCTACCTCCTCTGGTTTACCCATGCGTCCGATGGGCTGGGTTTTGGAAAGCGTTTCAAACATCTCAGCTTCCCGCCCGGGATAGTTTTTGGCTATAAAGCCATCGACAAATGGGGTGTGTATACGTGCCGGTGCTACACAATTGCACCGGATATTATAATCCAGATAATCGCGGGCTACCGTGTAGGTCATAGTGAGTACCGCTCCCTTGCTCATGGAATAACCGAAGCGGTCGGGCAGGCCCAGGACCGACGCAATGGAGGCCATATTCAGGATGACTCCCCGTTTTTGGGCCTTCATGGTGTCGATAACCGAGTACATGCCGTTGTAAACTCCCCGTACATTAACCGCGTAAATGCGATCCAGATCGTCCTCGGATGTTTGCTCCAGAGACCCCACCTGCGCGATGCCTGCATTATTGATCAGGATATCAATGCGCCCGGCCTCCTCTTTTACCTGATTAGCCATGGCGACCATGTCTGATTGCTTACTCACATCCACGGTATGCACCTCCGCCTGCCCGCCTTCCTTCCTGATGGCGGCGGCCACTTGCTGGGCTTTATCTGCATCCCGGTCGGCGATGTGTACCTGAGCTCCCGCTTCCGCAAAAACCCGGCTGATGGCTTCACCAATACCGCTGCCGCCACCCGTAATAATGGCTACCTGTTTGTCGAGTCGGATCTCCATTATACTGTTTGTTCCTGTTTATGTAACTCCTGCCAAACCCGTCCGTCCGGAAATTGGTAATCAGTCAGGCTTTCCTTCTTCATGGTTATGCTATATCCCGGCTCACGGGGTGGCATGTAGTGGGCATGCTCGAGCCGTACCGGATCCTCAAAATGCTCGTGGAGGTGATCAACGTATTCAATGATCCGGTTGTCCATAGTGCCACTGATAGCTATGTAATCGATCATCGACAGGTGCTGTACGTATTCGCAGAGCCCTACCCCACCAGCGTGTGGACACACCGGCACATCGAATTTAGCCGCCATCAGTAGTACGGCCAGTACTTCATTGACGCCACCCAGGCGACAGGCATCGATCTGGCAAAAGTCAATAGCTTCTGCCTGCAGTAATTGCTTGAACACAATGCGGTTCTGACAATGTTCGCCCGTGGCCACCTGAGTCGGTGCTATGGCATCCCGTATGCGCTGGTGCCCCAATACATCGTCCGGGCTCGTCGGTTCCTCAATCCACCAGGGATTAAATCGCTCGAGTGCCTTCATCCAGGTGATTGCCTCACCAACATCCCACTTTTGGTTGGCGTCCATCATCAATCGGCGATCGGGGCCTATCTCCTCCCGCAGGATACCAGCTCGTCGGATATCGTCTTCCAGATTGGCACCGACCTTCATTTTCAGGTGCGTAAACCCTTCAGCTATTGCTTCACGGCTCAGTCGGCGAATCTTTTCATCCGAATACCCCAGCCATCCGGCGGAGGTGGTATAAGCAGGGTATCCTGTTTCCAGAAGTAGCTTTTTACGTGTAGCTTTTCCGGCTTCTTGCTTTCGCAAAAAAACAAGGGCCTCTTCCGGAGTAATAGCATCGGTGATGTAGGTGAAATCGATACATCGTACCAGTTCCTCCGGCGACATGTCTCCGATCAATTCCCATAGGGGTTTCCCGGCTATCTTCGCGTATAGATCCCAAACAGCATTAACAATGGCACCCGTAGCCAGATGAATAACGCCCTTCTCAGGTCCTAACCAACGAAGCTGGCTATCGCCTACTATACGTTGCCAAAAGCGTCCCATGTCGGCTGCGACCTCTTCCATGTCCAGCCCCTTTACCAAAGGCACCAGGGAACGAATGGCCTGAACACAAATGTCATTGCCTCGCCCGATCGTAAAGGTCAATCCATGGCCCTCCAGTCCGTCCGGATGGTCTGTCTCCAGCACGACATAGGCGGCCGAGTAATCGGGATCAGGATTCATGGCATCGGATCCGTCCAGGCTACGGGACGTAGGAAATCGGATGTCCATAAAACGAACATCGGTTATTTTGGCTCCCATCTATTATTAATTTCAAATTGGAATTGTTCAATGGCATCGCCAATAAAGCAATTCCCGGAACTCTGTACTACGTACACCAGTTCTAGCTCCGGATGGTAATGCCAGAGATCGAGAAAATGGCGATCCACCACGTGCTGATAGGAAATAGATTCCAGAAAATCCTTGCGGTTCCGCTTGAGTAATTGTGGCTTCATTGTAGCGTCAAGATATAGATTTTCCATGCACCATAAAAAAGCCCGGGACAGACATTCGTCCATCCCGGGCTATATCAGGTATGAGGTTTGAGGTTTGAGGTTTGAGGTGTGAGGTGTGAGGTGTGAGGTGTGAGGTTAGGTAATAGGTTACCTCAAACCCCAAACCTCATACCTATCACCTGTTATGCATCATGACCTTGGTCAGTTGATACCCGTCGTAGCTCAGGGTGTAGTAGAGCGTTCCGGCCGGTAGTGACTGACGATCCAGTCGTACCTCGTTGTAGCCCGCTTCGTAGTCCCCGTCGATGGTGCGCAAGACCCGACCCGCTACATCGCGGATGGTCAGCTCGGCCGTTCCTGCACTCGGCAGGTAGAAGCCGATGCGCGTCTCCGTCACAAAGGGGTTCGGT
>JASBTH010000291.1 GCA_030148525.1 Saprospiraceae bacterium
GGTGGGGAACACCGACTGCATGGTTACCTGCATGGCCCCCGGATCAACAATCCGCAGGATCCGATCGAGGACCACCGTACATCCGTTCGTCAACTGACAGGTCACCCGAACGGTGTACAAGCCGGATACCGGATAAGCATAGCGGACCAAGTCCGCTCCATCCGGCAATTCACCTCCATCTCCGAAGGACCAGTTGATGCGTTCCACCGGCGTGGTCCCCCTTACCTGCAGGAAGAGGCTGTCATTAGTGCTAATGATTCCTCCCGGGATTGCCAGGGACAGGTCTACATCGGGTACATTGATTTTTACTACCCGCCGGTCGGAATAACAATCCCCGATTCGGGTGACA
This sequence comes from Saprospiraceae bacterium, assembly GCA_030148525.1. Classification (GTDB taxonomy): domain Bacteria; phylum Bacteroidota; class Bacteroidia; order Chitinophagales; family Saprospiraceae; genus DT-110. Next base: position 350 of record JASBTH010000291.1, read on the forward strand.
ACCTCCACCTCGCGGTATTGTGAAACCTCCTCCAGCAGTAAAAGTGGCCCCTCTCCCAGCACCACATCACGGCCCGGCTCGTACCAGACGAAAGTCGCTTCCGGGTCACCTGGCAATTGTGCCAAGACGGTCACATCCTGACCCGGACAAATGGTTTCCCCTCCGTTGACCGAAACAACCGGACGCGGGATGCCCTCGGGATATCGGGTCACCACCGTACCTTCTGCGGTAGCCCGATTATTATTGCGGTCCGTTACGGTGACCAGGTAGCTTCCGGGCTCCAAACCGGTAATGGTTTGCGTTTTGGCACCATTACTCCAGGAATAGGAAAAGGGAGGCCTGCCATTGGCTACTTCGGCCGTTAATTCCCCGGCAGGATCATCTTCACAAAAAATTACATCCCCAGCCACACTGGCCAGCAAATCATTGGAAACCTGAATGGGTACCACGTAGGTGTCGGTGCAGTTGGTCTGTCCGCGCACCTGTAGTTCCACCCAGTACTCCCCTACTTCCCGGAACGTATGTCTGGGTTCTTTTTCGATACTGGTTTCTCCATCGCCAAAGTCCCATCGATAGCCCGAGACATTTTGGCCGTACAGGGGGGTAAAGCGAAAATCGGTGGAGGTATTCCCGGCAATCCGGTTTACCACGAAGGCTGCGTTCACATACACAACTTCGATATCAAGTCGTGCCCGCTCGGAGGATCGGCAAGGGCCAATAGTAGACTCTACGTAATAGGTCTGATCAAACTCGATGTTGTTAATCTGGAGTTGGTCACCGGTGAATAATGGTTCGGTAGAAGTCGGTGAATCATACCACACATACGTGACTCCGGGAATATCCGAACCGGCAGTCACTACAATATCTTCACCCGCACAAACGGCGCGGCCCTGATTCACTTCAACCCGTGGAATGGCTAATTCCTGCTGATCGGCAAACAGATCGAAAGAGGTTTTCAGAACGGTGGTATCGGCATCGGTAATGGTTAAACCGTATGCTCCTGGCACCAGATTCTCTATCGTCTGGGTAGTGTCGCCGGTACTCCACAAATAGGTGTACGGAGCGCGACCGTTGACAGCCTGAGCAAATAAAAAGCCAGTGGTATCAGCGGCACAAACCGGACGATCAAAGGTATAATCAACATCCAGATCATCCGATATGCGAATGGGAACACTATAAGTGTCCGTGCAATCTGTATTGCCGCGTACGGTCAACTCCACCAGGTATTCGCCCGGCAGATCGAAGGTGTGAGTGGGTGCCTCGAGAGTCGACGTTTCTCCATCACCGAAAGACCAATTGTATTCATCTACCCCGGTTCCGTCCTGTGGTGTGAAGGTAAATGTTGTACTTGTATTCCCGTCGCGAATATTAGCATCAAAAGTTGCGTCGAGATGGGTTACTTCCACATCGAGTTGAGCTCGTTCGGAGGACAAACAAGGTCCTAAAACCGCTTCCACGTAAAAGGTTTGATCTTCCTCAATATTGAAAATGGGTAATTGATCGCCGGTAAATAATGGCTCTGTACCATCCTCCGTCGTATACCAACGAAAGACGACATTGGGATTATCCAGCGCTGCCGTCATTACGATATCCGCCCCATAACACACGGAGCGCCCCTGGTTTACTTCCACGCGGGGAACAGCAAGTGCCTGCCGGGAAGGAAATAAGTTAAAAGCAGTGATCAGTTCGTTGCCATCGAAATCCGTGATTGTCAAGCGATACACACCCGGTGTCAGGTTTTCAATGGCCTGGGTGGTATCACCTGTATCCCACTGGTATTCGTAGGGAGCGGTTCCATTTAGCGCTTGCGCAAAAAGGAATCCCGTAGTATCATTGGCGCAGAGCGGCCGGTCAAAGGTGTAATCAACATCGAGGTCTTTCTGATTGATATCAAAATACTGAACGGCGCGATCAGTACAGCCATCGGGAGTCGTCACCACCAGAGAAGAAAGGAAACTTCCCTCCTGGGTATAGGCATGCTCAGCCACGACATCGGTGGAAGTGTTTCCATCTCCGAAATTCCAGAAATAAGTCCAGGCGGCCTCTATACTATCCGGGGTGAATACGATGGTGTCGAAGGTATTATCGACGGTATTACTAACCGTAAAGGAGGCTTCAGGAGCTGGCAGAACCGTCACATCAAAACTAGTAAAGGGCGATCGGCAATTGCGCACATTCGTTCGGACTTCGTATTCTTTTGAGGTGGCAATTTCGGGCTCGTACCAGGAGGGGTTGGTGGTCAGGCTGTCGCCAAAATTATTAAACCATTCGTAGACAGGTGCTTCCACCTCCAGGCTGGAGGCGAACAGATACACATCCTGTCCTTCGCAAACCGTATCAGCCGGTGCCACCGCAACGGTGGGTGCCAGTATAGGGCGATTGGTATTCACAATATCGACACTATCAAATTCCGAAAAACCATTATCATCCGTTACGGTCAGGTAGTAGCGACCAGCTCCCAAATGAAAAATACTATCCTGATCAGAGCCAGTGCTCCAGGCCAGGGTATATGGTGGTTGTCCGGTTCCGGATACATCTACGGAGGCCCAGCCGAAGGTATCAGCCTCGCAGAGTACATCGTCTCTGCTAATAGCGATATCAATCTTGACCGTTTCGATGGTGTCGGGCTCACTGAAAGAGCCAATAATATCGTTAGCCAGGAAGGTGTAGAAGGTAGTGGAAGGCAGGACCCGATCAATGCTGGCATCGTATACCAGAATCGACAAGCCATCCGGATCACCCATTCCCTCATCCGAATACACAAATATATTGGCAATGTAGCGATCCTGAGACACTACATACTCCGGGCTTGCCACCCCCCGGATCTCGTTCGTGCCGGCTACAAATATGCCGATCACATCATTTTCATCAATGGATTCCACTCCGGCCACATCGATCACCGCGTAGATATTCATCGAATTAGCAAGGGAAGCCGAATTAACCATCCAACTGGTAGGATCAGTCGGATCCACTATATTCTGTGCCTTCAATCCCACAGACATGGAAAAGAGAAAACACCATCCAAGGCAATACACTAAATTAGTTCTCATGCACAAACATCTTTCAAATTAGAAAAGAGAGTGGTATGCTCTTTTCGGTACGGTTTAGTTGATTGCTCAATGACAGTTTCCATCAGGTCGACCGGGTTATGAGCCGTATGGAAAAATGTCAATCAAAACATCCGGCAATTGTACAAGAACCTTATTTTTCGTCTCCAACGGAATTAAGGTTCAACGCGAATCAAAGAAATAGACTTACTCAATGTGTCAGTCCGCCATTGCAGAAAATAGGGACCTGGTGGCATTTGTCCATTAGCAACCCGGAGCCGGTGAGTCGTAACTCCCGCTTCCAGATTTACTCGTTGGTGAAGGACTACCCTCCCCATCGCATCCACCATATTCAGCTCAACGGTCTGAGGCTTAACATTTTCAAAACGAATCCAAATATGATCCCGAAACGGATTGGGGTAGGCAGCGGCCGATAGTCCGGTGGGAGACGTACCAAAAACCACGACTTCATCGGGTATACCAGCAATGGGTTCTCCGGTCCCAAGACGAATCACATTCACAAAAGATTCCTTGACGACGGTGTTTTTACACCCAGCTCTGTCGGTTACTTCCAGGCTGACATCATAGGTACCCGCTTTATTGTAAAAGTAATAGGGCATAATGAATGTACTCCACCCACCATCCCCAAAATGCCAGAGGTAGGTATACGGATAACGTTCATCAGTTGGTCGTAGCTGAACTACCTCGCCTTCCCGGATATTAGATTGGGGGGAAATACGGAAATCAGCATTGGGTTTCTGAATAGTGATCTCGACCGGAACCCGGGTAGATGTACATCCGTTTTCATTTGTCTCTGCAAACCAAGTAGTGGATTCCGTGATTCCCGGACTTACGTAGATATCCCGACCTTCAGCCAGTAAGGCATTGCCGGAGTCATACCAATTAAAGCTTGCTCCTGGATGTTGGGAGGAACCAATAAGGAAGAAAAGCTCACCGGAGCAAACCGGTAAATTGCCGTTTATTTCCACGGTCGGCACCAAAATGGGGCGATTGGTATTTACGATATCAATACTATCAAACACTGAAAAACTGTTATCGTCTGTAACGGTCAGGTAGTACCTGCCAGCTCCCAAATGAAAAATACTATCCTGATCAGAACCAGTACTCCAGTTCAGCGTAAAGGGTGGTTTCCCTGTACCAGAAACATTCGCGGAGGCCCAACCGAAGGTATCCGCCTCACATAGTACATCGTCTTTACTAATAGCAATGGTGATCTTAACCGTTTCGATGGTATCGGGCTCGCTGAAGGAGCCAATAATACCGTTGGCCGAGAAAGTGTAGGATGTTGTAGATGGCAATACGCGATCAATACTGGCATCGTATACCAGAATCGACAAGCCATCCGGATCACCCATTCCCTCATCGGAATAAACGAAGAGATTGGCGATGTAGCGATCCTGGGATACAACGTATTCGGGGCTTGCTATTCCAAGAATTTCATTAGTGCCTGCCATAAAAACACCAATCACATCATTTTCATCAATCGATTCCACACCGGCCACATCGATCACCGCGTAGATATTCATCGAATTAGCAAGGGAAGCCGAATTAACCATCCAACTGGCAGGATCATCCGGATCCACTATATTCTGTGCCTTCAATCCCGCAGACGTGGAAATGAGACAGCTCCAAACAACGCAATGAATTAGCTTAGTTCTCATACACAAACATCTTTCGTGTCAAAAAAGAGATTGGTTTTCTCCTTTCGCTACGGTTTAGGTGATTGTTTAATGACCGTTTTCACCAGGGCACCCGCGTGACCCGGTCGTGTCAGTCTGACGAAGTAGGTGCCATTCGGGACATCCGGTACAATGGTCTCTTCGTTGGTACCTGCGTGCCAGGAATAGTTTCGTTTTAGTACCTCCTGCCCCCCCAGCGTCAATACCTGAATTTGATAAGTACCTGCCTCTTCGATTTTTGCCGAAAGGCGTAACTGATCAATAAAGGGATTCGGAGACACCTTCCAGTCCAGGTTCAAATCAGGTAATGCGTTCTCTCCGGTACTCATAGTAACCAGCAGCGGTCGGGTTTCATTAGCCAGGCACCCCGTACTATCGGTCACCTGCAAGCTGGCATAATAGGTACCCGGTTGCTGATATTCGTGGACCGGTATTGGTTCGGTACTGGTTTGGCCATCCCCAAAATTCCATACGTATTGGGCTCCTGCTTGCTGCAACTCAGGCTCAAAAACCAGTGGCTCCTTAATGGTGAGCAGGGTATCGGTACCTACGACCCGGAAATCGGCCGGGGGCTGGTAGACCGATACTTCCCAGGGTGTGGGGATAGAATAACAGCCTTTTCGTTCCGTAATGACCGTTCCCCACTTGGTCTCCTGAATATTCGCGAGGATCAAATCATCTTGCACGGTAACCGGCTCCCCATCCACAAACCACCGATAAGTGGACTCAGGATGCTGGGCGGCCTCCACCCGGAGTTGCAGATCACTACCAAAACAAGCTGATTGTACTCGTCCTTGCTCGATGACCGGCGGCGGAATAGTAATGTTCTGGGGATCCAGCTCCACCAAATCAGTCAGCTCCAGGCCTTTTGCGTCGGTAATGGTCAGAGAGTACGTACCTGCCAGCACACCCTCCAGGGTGGCACCTTCGGCACCGGTACTCCAACGCACCGAATAGGGTGCTTTCAGGCCGACCACATCCTCTACTACCGCCAATCCGGTCGAATCGGTTGTACAAAGAGGAGAATGAAGTGCGTAATCAGCGCGTTTGACGGCAGGCTTGAAAATGTATGGATTTCCGAATGTTCCGATTATATCATTGGTATTGAAAACCAGATCTTGTTTGTGGTAAAAGACTTCACCTTTACTGGCATCGTAAATCACGATATCGACGGTATCATTGGCTCCGTATCCATACACAAAGAGGGTGGCCATCCGTGGGTCCATGCCGTCCACCTCGTACAGGGGCGAAACACCCCGGCAAGTTCCGTTAACGAAGGCCGCGATGCGGTCATTGGGGTCCATTGAATAAGCACCATCTATTTCCAACAAGCCGGTAACGACCATATTGGTTGGGTATTTTTCGGTTTCTACGGCCCAGCTTTCAGGGTTCATCACATTGGGTACCTGATCCGAGCGCAGGCTCGCACTACCTCCCAGCGGTTGTGGTGGTGGCAGCGTTGCTCCCGGGTACAGTAGTGTACCATCGTTTTGCAGGAACACCTGGTAGGCGAAATAGGGTCTCAACACATCCATGCCCACTGCCGGCAAGCCAACCCACTCCAGGCCGCTTCCTATATCATCGTAAAAGGCCACCATGTTGCTGAAGGCACCATTCTGTGCTACTGTACGGATATTATCACCCTGGGAAACATTCGTTATTTGCAGAACATCATTGATGGGTTGTGCTGTTTGCAGGGGGTAACCGATCAGATTCCAACCGGCCCGCAGGGGTATGATACCAAAGTCGGCATTGGCACCAGTAATGCGCAAGGTATCGTCAGGTCCTTGCAGATATATCTGGAAACCATCTTCTACCTCGAGCGTATCCAGTCCGGATGGACCTGAGCTCGAGAGCCAGCCTACACCATCCGTATAGATAGCCGATTGGGTTCTGGTTTTGATCAAATCACCATCCTGAGCCATAGTGAGGGAGCGCAGGATTTGGTCGGTCCGCATATCTGATTCCTCACTATTAATCGAGAAGAGCGTCCAGGCCCCGTTTCCGTTCAGGGGTATGTACCTCGCCAGGTCACGCGATCTGTTAACAAAGACGATCTCCGGACTCAGGAAGGTACCCAGGGTCGCATTCGGATCAAACCGAATGGTGTCACCTACCATCGGGTATCCATTGTATTCACGACCTCTGGAAGCATCCCATACCCGGAATTCCAGCTCTTTACCAACATCAGCTGCATCGCCATAAACCAGATTAAAGGTGGCGTAAGCACCATTAGAAGAGACCAAAATAGGTGATACACCTCTGATCTCTTCATCGATCCAAACGCTGATCAGGTCCATAGTATCCTGGGAAATAACGCCCGGTGAGGCTATGAATTCGTAGTTGAGATTCATGGCCATAGACTGAGTGAACTGCGCAGGATCGACTACCCAGTAGGGGGCTTTCGCCAAAACCCGCAGGTTAATCTGAATATTGTTCACAGAGGGCGTTCCCGAGGTAGAGGTAATAGTAATTGTCGCCGTCGTATCCCCCAGGGACAAATTATCTGTGGACAAAGCCAGTTCCAGCACCCGACCATCGGAACCCGGAAGTACGCTACTCATTTGCGGCGTTACGGTTACCCAGGATTCACCGTTGACATTCACTTCGAATGGAACGGGAGCCGGGCTGTTGGCAAAAACCCGAGTCTGTAAGCGCAGGGTGCTTCCTTTATATACTTCAGCAGTGAATTCAGTATTCTCGACAAACAGGTCGCGTGTCAATACTAAGAACTCTGTCTGGAAGGAATCGGGATACACGATACCGTTCTCGTCTTTAATTGCTTTGAGCTTAAAGATCAGGGTGTCGCCATCGAAGGCGGAAATATCGTCGGGCTGGAAGATCAGTTTGTCCAGATTTGGGAAACAAGCTACCGTACCCGGCACTGCCAGGGAATCGCTTTTGCGGAAGACCTCTACGACATTTGTGGTGCTGTTAACGTCGCTACAGTTGATCTCTTTACTGATGATGGCCGATATTTCATCATCAATGGTATACAATTGATCCCCTGGTTCCAATTGGGCAAAGACCCCGCCGGTATTTCGCAAAATCCGGCCGCGACTGGCATCGGAGAATATCTCTCCCGTGGTACCACACCTGGCTACTGCCCGTATTTCGTAGGTCCCATCCTCGTAATTGATGTCATCGTCAATGAAGTCTTCGGTTATATCCCAGGTAAAGAACAATTTCGGCACCTGATCAAGCGCAAAATTCAGCGCATTATAGATAATCAGGGAGTCTTTGGACATGGGGTACTGATAGCCCCTGACCGGATTGTCAGGAATATTTATTTCCAGGGCAGAAATATCGTTCCATCCGGCACCCGTGCCAATTTGGCGGGATTGCAGCACAATCTCTTCCAGAACAGCATTGTTGGGATCGTAATCAATTAATTCCACGACCAGGTCTTCCCGGCCTCCATTCACGAACGGATTACCGCGAGTGATCAACCAATCGTCATCGGGCCCTACCAGTTTGATATCGGTACAAGGCGATTTGAAGACGAAGCTGGCACTAACCGTATCCGGCGCGATAGAACCATCCCTGGGAATACTCACGAATAAGTCCCCATCCGTACACGAAGGCCTGATAATGAACTCAAGATCTTCAAACTGGAAGTTATTCGGTGATCTTTCCACTACAATTGGCAGTAACAGTGGCTGATTTGCCCCCAAATAAGTCAGGGTAAGCCCACCACCTTGATTACCACCAGTCAGTCTTTGCCCTGAAGTTGTAACGACTGCACCATTCTCATTTGTAGATGCATCTACATACAGGTAAATATCACGCGCTTCCCCAAACGGGTTGAGGTTGGTAATCTGCAGGTAGAAGGTAGCCGGTTCGTTGGGATCGAGGTTCTCGAAGCTAAATTCATTGAACGCAGCCTGGGTAGCCGTATCGAAAATAGCGATCTCGTACCGATCCCGGTAAATGGTCCCTGCTTCCGGCGGGCAAGAGCTGCGACCACCCAGCAGTTGGAAGTAGGGCGAATGCCCCGTCTGAATCGGTTTAAAGACCGTAACACTGAATTGATCACCCGGATCATCGTCGGAGAGGACGTAGGTGATGTTCGTACTCACCTCCTCCTGGAAGGTTTTTTCATCTTCTGTATTCAGTGCCAGTTCGATTTGTGCCCCAATTTTACCTTCGTTTTCGGTAATTTTTTTGAATGGGCCCGCTAAACCTCCACCAATACCAATACCAGCCTTGAAGTATAATCCTGCACTCAGGTCAAAATTAAAGTAGGAGGTTTGGGTATATGAGCTACTCTGTGATTTGGTAACCGACTCCGACACTTCAATATCCACCCCGGCTGAGAAGGTATAATTTTGTACCTGGCTGAGGTAACCCGGTGAACTTTCATTCAGGTCACTGACTTTGGAATTTACCTGATTGGTGCTGAATTGTAGGGAATCCAGCCAGTAGGCCACCTTGGAGATAGCAACCTCATACTGCCCAACCAGGTTATCCGTCCAGTCGATAGTTGTGTTCAATTCAAAGGAGCTACCTGGAGACGTACCTACCGTCGTACAAAAACCATTACGGGCTTGTACGGCTTTGGTCACCCGTTCGGTGAATAAACTTGGTACACCTAACTCCAGGATGCTTTCTTGTTCATCGGTCAAATCGTCGGTGCTATTATTCCCAAGGACGACCTCCAGAATACTGGATTTATTATCGGAATCATCGAATCGGCGCTCTACCTCATAAGTAACTGTGTTACACTGACTATCTCCACATTTAGAAACCAATTCAAAGTAACCATCCCGTACACGTTCTGTAAATAGTTCCGTTTCATCATATGATTCCGAACAGAAGGCAACATAAGGAACCGTTTTTTCTTTGTGGTAGGTCAGGACCTGCTTCCAGTTATTAATGCGGGCACGGGTTCGGCCGACGGCTTCGTCGGGGTCCAGCGGTTCGGTACCATTGTATAATACCTTGGTGCCGGTCAGGTAATCGGTCGTGTCCACGGTCAATTGGCTAACGATATCCTTGATCTGTCCTACGGTGTAGGACCACTGGGTTTTGATGGATCCTGGGCTTAACGCAAAGTTTTGCACTTTATAGAGCGAACACCCCATAGCATCGTAGACAATACTCTCATTGATGGTATAGGCAGTTGCAGACCCTACTCCCACTATGACATCCGAATTTTCACCAATGAAATCAGAGGTATTGGAAGTACTGATTGTTTCCGTCAATGTAGATTCCAGTGTAAATTCATTCGCAGTAACACTTCCGCCTCCACCTTTGATACTTACATCTGCGAAAGCTCCGAATGCAATGATCGCTCCCTGAAAACTGGCGAGAACTCCTCCGCCGAAGCTGGAAGACTGCGAGGACCGGTAGGATTTAGTAATAGTCGTTCCTTCTTCAATAGAGGAATAACTACCATCTCCCGGAGGATCCCGGAGGATCATATAGGGCAATTTGAGTTGCCCGTCGGAGTCGGAAATATCAACAATGATATCTGCTCCTGGTAAAGCTGAACTACCTTCAATAACCACCGGGAATATTACCTCACCCAATAAATCCCCGATCCTGGAGTAGTATTTTACATTAATACCAAGACGGAAGGGCGCAACCAGGTTGGGTTCACCTGGTTCGAAAACATGAGTAGGAAACCCTTGCAAGACTTCACTGTACTCAAGGGTATCCTTGGTATTTTCTTTAGCTGCCGAGTTATTGATCACCAGGTAACCTTCCTGTACCGGACAGGAAAGCCCATCGAATAGTTCCGTTACATTAAAGCTCAAATTGATTTCGTCGGTCAGATTATCCCGGCGAATAATGCCAACATCAGGCGCATTACACAAATACTCGGCGAAAGGCGTTTGCAAGGTGATGTTTGCCGGCCGGTGATAGACCAGGGACCGATCAATCAAATTACCAATTTGAACCTCGGATAAATTATTATTTACATTGCCGAGGTGTACTTTGCGCAAGTTGAGGGTGTCGGGTCGATATTTCAGGTAATCCACAATCAGTAAATTGAGGATATTATTCTGTTGGACATCTTTCACCAAAATGTTTAAATCGTCCAGAGGGGGTAGCTTGGCTTTTGCTACGCCACCGGTCGTGGTGGTATATCGCTTATTGAAACAACCATCTTTCGTACTTACTTCAACAATGAAATTGCCATCCGAAGCAGGACCGCCACAGACCGTCGTTACCAGGAATTCGGCCTCATAGGTAAGGGTATCGGTAAAATTCAGCACATTAAGCTGCCGGAAATTGGCAAGATCGGTGAACAGGGTTGATCCGTCTGCAGCAAATTCATGCCTGGTGGTATCGCTATTTCCAGTTTCCAGATTTTGACGTACCGATTGCGATTGGATTTCTACTCTGATGGATACCAGATCTTCCAGCGACGGATCCACAACCAGGCTGTAATTCCCCTCTGCATCTGAATAAGCGTCCTTGCGTGAGGTCCGCCCGCCTACGAAGTTGGAGACCGCAGAAACCTTTATGCTATCCAGTCCGCACTTAACATCCTGGTAAGCAATATTCCCTTGAATGACGTAGGCTGTTTTATCGAAAAAGAACAGACTCGATTCCTTATTATCGTCCCTTGATATTTCTACTGTTTTCGTATCCTCCACAAAGACGTGATCCTCGAAAGAAACACTTACCGTGTATTCGGCTCTAATATTGGAATAATAAACATTCGACAGGAAAAAGCGACCATTCCCGTCAGTTGTATCCCGATAAGTATACTTCTGGCCATCTACTACGGCTGTTGCCTCTACAAGTACATCCCGCACAGGGGCATTCCCGGTAAGCGTAACGACCTCTCCCTCAATCAAGCCATTGGCCAAACCATAACCTACATCGGCTTTACCATTCGATATCTCCTCACCCACAAATGGCCGTACTGTATACACGTACTCTTTACCCGGTATTCCGTCACTATCAAAGAAGGTCGTTGCAAATTTGCCCGTTTCTCCGATCAGTACATCGTCCCGGTACACTTTAAACCCATCCAGGGCCACCGCACTGCCATTGAAGTCCCATGATACCTGAACCCGGCCCGGCAGCAGCCCGTCCGATGCCCTTAGATTAAAGACTTTATCGCCCCATAACTCACTAAGATCCGAGCTGTAGAAATACACACTACCCTGGCCCCCCAGGATAGGTGCACCCACCATAAATTGATCTTCCGTTCCGGATACATCGTACCCAAACAATTTGGAGGAATTAGTGAGATCCGGATTGGATATGAACGTCAGGTAATTGATATTCTCTCCGGCCACTTCATATACAAATACTGCTCCCGAGTTGGTGGTTGTAGCCGAAGGACTGGCGTGATTAGGAGCACCGACCAGTAGGAAATTATTATTGATACTCGCTGAAAAACCAAAGTTGGCTCCGGAAGCGGAAATGCCCGAAATCTCGGGAATGGATAATACTTTGAGTTCGTTGAATTCATCCCCATCTCGTTCGTACACAAAAACGCGGTTTTCGGCGGGTGCCCCGACCACTAAATACCTGGTGGTCATCACTACTTCCCGGCCGAAGTTTCCGGTTCCGGACAAAGTGACCAGGGGTGTATTTCCAATCCCACCCGGCGAATCCTTTTTGTAAATATCTACTTTATTATTTTTTCCAAAAGCAACGTAATCACCACTACTTGCTGTGGAATATATCCGCTCGCCCGCACTTTCTCTTGATCCTAAATAAAAGCTACTCGTCGTTCCACTGGATCGCAGCGCATAGGCTTCAAAGAAATTACCAGTCGACATATTTCCGTTAGACTGGGTTGTTTTTCGGGTGCCACGCCCGGGAGAATAGCCCGTAAAGAATCCTGTGGAGGATTTAGCCAGGGCGACGCTCTCTCCGTATTCAACACTGCTGTAGTCGTAAAACACACCCCCACCGGAAGATAGGGCAACACTAGAAAACGGTACGGTATTGGGGCTGGACAAACTGCCGCCGGAGTAGTTATACACGACAACCGACCCCGTTTCACTGAAGCCGCCAGCACCCGGCGCCCCAATCATGGCTATGTTTTCCAGAATATCGATATCAGTACCGAATTTAGCCGACGAAGCAACTGTTTTATTGGTGGTACCTACATTCACCCATTCCGTGCCATTGTAGTTAAATCGTACTACAGCCCCGAATCCGCCATAGGAGTTTGGCGCTCCGGCTAGTGCATTGGTGCCACTCATGGAAACAGAGTACCCCAGTTCGGATAAAGCTGCAGCATTGTACGCTCCTCCCGGGCGGCGATCGATACCTGCGTAACCTGTTTCCGAAACGGTACTCGACGGGAATGTGGTACTGTAGACGGAACGTACCGCCCGCAGAGTATAGGTATGGCCGGTCACCCCCGCTTCCTGCTGGTTGATGATGTGATTATATTCGCGAATACCCCCATCCAGAATAATCGCTGCTCCGCCATCAATGGTGAGCTCCAGGAAATCGACGGTGGCTTCAAAATTAAGATCCCAGGTCAGGCGGACTACATTGTCGTAAGTACCATCCGAAGCGGTGAAATTCTGGGGAGTAGGTGTTGCGGGAACGGTAGCGTTCAAAACCTCCGGCACAGACAAATAGCGGGTTCCGCCCCGGTTTGCTACCGTGAATATCGAATAAGTCTGCATATAACCGTTCGGGGTGAGCTCATCGACGTATTCGAGTAAGCCATCTTCATCCAAATCGTTAATCGAAATACCAATTTTGAAGGTCGTGTCAATGGCTGGCGCCACTGTCAGGTTATAGCTTATTTCAAATGAATCGACCACTAAATCATCATAGGTGAAGTTGATCAGGACATTACCCTCGTCGGCCTGAGCCTGAATGACCGGGTTTTGTACCGGCAACAAAGGAGGGAAGGTTTCGATACCTAAAGCTCCAACCGACTGGTAATTCATATCGCCATCCGTACGGACGGCCACCACCCGGTATTCGTGTTCCTGGTCGGGAATGCCATAGAAGTCATAAAACAGGTAGGCACTATCAGCGCTAATTACACTTAACAATTCATCATCCCGGAAAATACGGAAGGCGTCGACATAGTCTCCGATGTAGTCCCAGTCGATTCGAACACCATTAGTATCCGGTTCTGCCACTACCTGAACATTTACCGGATCGGCAATGGCCGGGTAATTCAACCGTACCTCAACCGGTTCCGATTGGATCAACCGGGTTCCGATTTGTTTAAATGCCCTGATTTGATACACATAAGCAGAGGTGGGCTTTCCATCCTTGTCTTCGTATCGCAATTCTTTATCTGCTTCTATCAGGGCGATAACCTCATCATTTCGTGATATCTGATAAAAATCTGCATCACGAAGTCTGGGAAAACTCCAATTGAGACCAACGGCATTATCGGCGCCAAAATAGCCGAAGGAGGCCGTCAGGTTTTCCACCACCGGGTACGGGTTGTGGGTGATAGTTATACTCTGGCTCTCCCCCTCAATGCGCTCATTTTCGTTAACGTCATAAACTGGTTTAAGTATGTAGGTGTAGCCAAAACCAGGCGCAGCGGTTGTATCAATAAAGAAGGCTGGTTCGCCATTTTCGATAAACCCGATCTCATTTAGCCCGCGTAAGATTTCCACCCGGTCGTATAATCCATCATTCAGGGACCAACTCAGGTAGACCCCATTGAAATTATCAAATGGCTGGGCCGTAAGGTTGGTGATCTGAGCGATGCTGTCCCGCAGGGGACGAGGCGGAAAATCACTGATACGGAACGTATCCAGCAGATTGAGCATGGTATCCTTTTCCAGATAGGGAACGCCAGCGATGGGGAAGGTATCCCGGGCAAGTAATATGGATTTATTCGTTTGGTTTACGATCACTTTAAGGTCGGATTGCCGCGATGGATCCGGCATTTCCTCAAATCGGAAGAAACCACCCGGATCCGTATACGTCCGGGCCAGTACGGTGTCGCCATTATTCAGAGTGACTTCCAGGTGCTGCAGCTTCACCAGGTTGCCGTTTTCGTGGGTAAGGTGCCCAAGTATTCTGGCTTGATTCCGCCGCACTCCAAATCCTTTAATTTCCTGCGAAAGCAATGTAGGCATGCCAGCCTCTTCGTAATGGGCTTGCACACTGTATTCATGGCTTTCTCCAATCGCCGTTTCGTAGTCATAATATCCCAATGCACCTTTGGGTACGGTGTCAATGGGCACCCCATCGCGCCGAATGATAAAGTTGGAAAATTTATACTCCGGATACGTCCAGGTGAGGGCAACATGGGAGGGAATATTGGTGGAAACCGAGAGGTTGCCAGGTGCCTCCAGCGCTGATGGAGTGGTTATAGTAGCACTCGCCGAGCCCATGGCCTCATTGGATTCATGCAAGGTACCATCGATCATCCGAAAGGCAGTCAATGTGGCATTTACCGTTGCATTAGTGAGGGGATAGATGGTGTATTCCGTTACCCCCGGCTCCAGAACTACGGTGTTCCCGTCGTAGCGAAGAATGAACCCCTGGAAATTCGTGTACTGGGAAAGATTATAGGCCTCATCCCAGGAAAAATCAATCTTACCGGCCCCACCGGTTGCCGTAAACCCTGAAGGAGTTACCAATCCGGGATAAGAACCACCCTGACTCGTCCTGACTCCCACAAAAACCGAATCGATATTCTCGACAAAAGGAGCTACTTCGTAGGTCGGGTTACTCCCGGGCACCCCCCATTGATCGCGGAAGGCCAAAGGCGCTCCTTTAAGGACTCTGCCTATTTCCGCATTGTCACGATAAATAACAAAGCCGGTATAGTTGTCATCCATGGCCCCCGCCCCAAGACTCCAGGTCAGATCCATAGAGTTGGCTGCGGCCACCGGCGACGCAACCAAGGAGCTCACCTGAGGAAAAGAGGGATAGGTCACATTAACCTCTTCAATAATATCCGATTCTTTGGCCTCACCACCAATGCTCCGAAATGCACTGACTCCGTAGCGATAAATTTCACCCGGACTACCTTCAAAATCGGTATAGTGGCGAATAGAGGTATCCCGAATAGTCTTTATTTCCACCGAATCACGGTAAATGACAAAGCCCGCAAAATTGGTGGACACATGCTCCCATTCCAAAGTGACTGCACCCATCGTTGAGGTACTGAAACTGGTGGTAGTTGACACATTGACCGGATCTTCCACATCCGGGTACTTAACTGTGACAGAAGCCAGATCGGAAGCGGTGGAGTCTCCGCTGACCTGATAGGCAAATACATTGTATTTGTAAAACTCTCTTGGGTTACCACCCAAATCACTGATACGGGAGAAGGGACCGTTGCGGTCATTGGCTATAGCTACCAGGTTGCCCTCGCGGTATAGCTGAAAATAAGTTGTTCGATTAGCATTGCTCGTATACGTAATATCGAAAAAGACCGAATCAATACCTATCCCACCAATTACAGTATCAATGGTTACGGGATCAGGCAGATCGATCTCCACAAAATCAGCCAGAAAATTGACGTTCTCGGCAATGAAGTCATCATCTGACAGACTAGTGAACCGCGGTGAAGTCGGAAACCGGATATCTTCTTTGTCTTCCGTGAAAACACGGAAGTTGGCCCGACGACCAAAAAAGAGTTGATCAAAAGAGTAAAATCCCTCCCGGTTAGTCGTTGTAGAATCCACGTAGACCGAATCAAATACGGTAACCTCATAGCCTACTTTCACATTGCGGATGCCAATACCCTGGGATGTGCGGACATATCCTGAAATGTGTCCGGTAGGTTCTACCCCACCCTCATCCAGATCCTGTACAAATCGCAGGCCATCCTCTCCGATCAGGACGACCGCATATTCACTTTCCAGGCCATACACCGGGTTGATGTCGACAAAGGAAGTGGCAGTGGGTGGCAAGGTGGTTAGCCGTGCCCCATCCCGCAAAATGTTAATCATTGAAGCATAGTCGGAAACATCATTCCAATCCAGAGCGACTTTGTGGACAAAAGCATTATCCGATGCGGTTAATCCAATGTCATAGGTCGAGACACTATCCCCCAGGCAAACGTTATGGAGATCCTCGGCAAACAAACTATCAACCAGATCACTGGAAGTGCGTATACAATATTGGTAGGCAACACCATTTTCCAGGGATTTAGCATTTGAGAAGGAAAAGTCATCCACGTATTCCACCAACAAGCCCACCGAATCGGTGCCGGCGATAATATCTACCACTGTTTCAGTACTCCCTTGCTTGCGGACAATGACAAAATTGGAGCTTAATTTTGAATTATTAACCCACTCCAATTCAACGCGATCCGTGAAGTTGGCACCCACGGCAGTAATACTTGTAGGAGCCTGGAAGGGCAAGGTCTCGCCAGAATCCGTGAATCCAGTACAACCTGCTCCCAAGGGCGTACCGGGACCTTGAATGTATAAATTAAGTGTATAGGCTACCGATGAATCAGGACCAATAAAATGCCGGAATCGATCATCCACGTTTTCCGGGTTTTTGGTCTCTATGATCTGGGTAAAAACCCGCTCCCCATCTCCCAGTAATTCCAGGAAAACACCATTAGCGTAGGCATTGCCCATACCATTGGTGAGGCACGATTGTGGAATCGTCCACCTGATATCCAGGTAAGCGTCATTAGCTTGATCGTTAAGGACCTCCAGGGTTTGTGACTGGAGGGAGTTAGCGATACCAAAGGTAAGAATGGCAACCAACAACAGGCGAAAGGACTGAGGGTACCATGGCGATTTCAGGTGTCTCATTTCGGTTTGAAATTAGAACAACGTTAGGTATTGGGCGTACTAAGGACCTTAACAGCCTGGGCCGTTAAACAACTTAATGCTCGTATCGATTAACCAGCCACTATCAGGCCGGAAACGTATAATTCGATTTGCAAAAAAGGGGATGGCTTGGGGTAAATCCAGTGTTAGTAGGGGTTAGAGAACGCCTTTAGTGTTTGGAAAGCAAGCCTTTAGAAGTGTTTACGATGGTAATGTACAAAATGTTCTGCAACCAAAAAACTTTATTTTTTTTGTCAGCAAAGGTTTACGGAATTCAAACATTGTTTACATATTGCAGAACGTATCGAACTAGCCAACCGATTTTCATTACGCTTTTGCCACTATCTGCCTACCAACAACAGACTAGCAATATTTTGCTATTGTCCATGTAGTGAATTACTAACACCCTCATTGAATTTTTAATGAGTACCCAAATTTCACGGCTATGTCAATTCATCAGAGCAGGTCAGGGACCATCGTCCTTTTTGCCAATACGTGTTGGAGCATTTTCAACTTCAGGCTCAATTTGATTCGCTTGCTTACGCAAAAAGGATTTCGGGTAGTGGTGATAGCCCCCGAAGACGAATACGTCAGCCGGGTGGAGGAAGCC
>JASBTH010000303.1 GCA_030148525.1 Saprospiraceae bacterium
ACAAAAAAACTCTTTTTCAATAGTCAGGTATCTAGACTCTTTTGTCTAGTATCTAGAAATCTTCCGAAGACTAATTACGCAACGGCTTATTCGTCTGCAACATATGCTGGATGCGCTCGAGAGTCTTCTGCTCGCCGCAGAGGCTGAGGAAGGCTTCGCGTTCTACATCCAGAAGGTATTGCTCGCTGACTTTCTGCTCGCCGGTCAGGTCGCCGCCACAGAGGACGTAGGCTACTTTGCGGGCGATCTTGATATCGTGCTCACTGGCGTAGTGACCCAGCTTCAACTCATTGGCGGCGACATAGAGTGCTGCCAGCCCGGTGCGGCCAAGCACGGTCACATCGGTGCGTTGGAGGGGCTGGGTGTAGCCGGGAGCCAGTTCCAGTACTTTTTGCTTGGCTTCGGCAATGGCACGGTCCTTATTCATGACCACCTCGTCTTTGCTGTGGAGGAGGTATCCGTAATTGAAGGCCTCGTGGGCACTGGTGGCTACATTAGCCATGGCTATATTGCGGAATTTATCGACCAGCACAGGAATCTTTACTTCGTCCTTGTGGAACTCATCGGAAGCCCGTAAGGCAAACTCCTTCGTGCCACCACCACCGGGGATCAGGCCCACACCGACCTCGACCAGTCCTATATAGGATTCGGCCGAAGTCATAGCGGCATCGCAGTGCATAATGGTTTCACAGCCTCCGCCGAAAACATATCCCTGCGTAGCGGCCACCACGGGAATGGAAGAGTAGCGGCAACGCATGGTGGTCTGCTGGAAGAGGTTGACGGCCATATTCAACTCGTCAAATTCCTGCTGGTAGGCCAGCATGGCGATCATCATCAGGTTGGCACCTACCGAAAAGTTGGTGGCGTTGTTACCGATTACCAGCCCCTGCCATTCGCCTTCCTCGGCTATCTCAATGGATTCATTGATACCGCGCAGTACACCCTCGCCAATGGAGTTGTGCATGCTGGTAAACTCCAGGCAGAGCACACCGTCGCCAATATCGTGGAGGATGGTCTCGCTGGTTTTGTGAACGGGAGAACGATCGCGGTAGTTGTCGAGGATGACGAAGGATTCAGCCCCCGGAATCACTTTGTACGATTTGGTACCGATATCGTAGTACTTGCGCACGCCGTCTTCGCGCTTATAAAAGGAATCAAAGCCCTGGTCCAGCATTTCCTGCACCCAATCAGCTACCTGTTCGCCTTCCGCTTTGGCTTGCTCCAGACCCTTTTTTACACCGATAATATCCCAGTATTCAAAGGGGCCCACTTCCCAGGCATAACCCGCTTTCAGCGCATCATCAATGCTGTAGAGGTTGTTGCTGATCTCGGGTATGCGGTTGGATACATAGGCAAATAGTCCGAGCAGCGATTTGCGGACCAGCTGTCCGCCTTTGTCATCCGCATCAAACATATGCCGGATGCGTTTGGGCAGGCTGTCGATTTGCTTGCCGGTTTTCAGGCTGGGAATATCCGGCTTCTGGCTGGGCTCGTATTCGAGGGTCTCCAGGTTCAGGGCCAGAATCTGACGCTTGCCGTCCTCGCCTTTCACTTTCTTGTAGAATCCCTGTCCGGTTTTATTGCCGAGGAAATTGTTCTCAATGAGGAATTCCAGGTATTTGGGGATCTGGAAGATCTGTACCTGCTCATCGTCGGGACAATTTTCGCGCAAGCCATTAATTACCTTGACGGAGGTGTCGTGCCCCACCAGGTCACCTAAACGGAAGGAACCCGTTTTGGGCCGGCCAATGGCCGGTCCGGTGAGCTTGTCTACCTCTTCGATGCGCAAATTCAGCTCGTCAGTTAGTTGAAAGATCTTGGCCATGGTGTAAATACCCACCCGGTTGCCGATGAAACCCGGGGTATCCTTACAAAGAACGGTTTGTTTGCCTAGGTAGCGATCGCCGTAGTGCATGAAAAAATCGATAACCTCCTGGCTGGTATCTTGGGTGGGTATGACCTCGAAAAGCCGCAGGTAACGGGGTGGATTGAAGAAGTGGGTGCCGCAGAAGTGCTTTTTAAAGTCTTCACTGCGCCCTTCGGTCATCAGGTGAATGGGAATACCGGACGTGTTGGAAGTGACCAGCGAACCCTTCTTGCGGTGTTCATCGACCTGTGCAAATACCTTCTTTTTAATGTCCAGATTCTCGACGACTACCTCAATGACCCAGTCACAGTCTTTGATGTCGGCAAAGTTGTCCTCGAAATTTCCGGTAGTAATTCGCTGAGCAAAAGAGGCATCGTAGAGCGGTGCCGGTTTGGACTTGAGGGCTGTTTTCAGTGCCTTGTCGGCCATTTGGTTACGGGCAGCCGGATGGTCCTTCTGGTCGTCGGGCAAGTCCCGGGGAACAATATCCAGCATCAGGACTTCCAGCCCTATATTGGCAAAATGGCAGGCAATACCAGATCCCATGACTCCGGAACCCAGAACGGCTGCTTTTTTGATTCTTCTGCTCATATGTAATTTGTGGTTTATGATGACCTAGCGAATTTTCGCTATAGCAAAAATAATAGAATTAGTGGAAAAACAAAGGCCTTGCCGTACAAGGTTTGGCGAGCAATTCACTTACCGAATCCACACACTGTTTGCACGTATAAAATTGCCAGAGAAGATGAAATGGCCATGCTCCCCGGATATTGATAAAAAAAACGATCTTTCCGTCCATGCCATTCCAACCAACCATAATCAGACGATCCTGGTGGACACAGCCTTTATCCACGAATTGGTGGCTCCGCCTGGGGCACTTTGGCTTTTGGACCTTGCTATTGATGAGTCAGATCTATTATCGGGAGCGCATGCTTCACTTCGATACAGCCAATTACGCCTTTAACCTGATCTGGTTTGAGCAGCCCTATATCCAGCACGGTCGCTGGATTGGTCTTTTATCGCAGGGCCCTGTGCTGGCTTTTATCAAGGGTGGTGCTTCATTAGAAACGATTCTACGCCTCTACAGTTTGGTATCAATGGCGGGCCCGTACCTGGTGTTCCTGATATTGGTCTATTTTTTCCGGTCTCCCCGCGGGGGACTGCTGCTGTTACTCCTGCATATATTGACTATCCGGTACAAATTTTACGCTCCGGTAGCGGAGGTGGTCCAATCGCTCACCTGGGTAGCCCTGAGCCTGGGCTGGCTTTTGCGGGATGCTGCGCGTTGGCCCCTGCCCCCCTTTCGGAATACCCTGGTGGCCTTTGTGCTGGCTGCGCCCCTGTTGGTTACTCACCCTTTCGGGCTGGTGAGTTTTGGACTGGGCTATCTGATCTGGCTGTCTGCCGATGGTCACTGGCGAGTACGCTCGTCCTGGATGGTGCCGGGGATAGCTATGGCCGGCTTTTTCCTGCTTCGTCTGTTTGGTGCCCAATCGTTTAGCGGGTACGAAGCCGGACGTCTTTCCGTAATTCAGGAGTACGCTTCTCAACTGGCCGATCTGCCGGGGCTTTATATTTGGGATCGCTTCCTGTGGTATCTCCAGGCGCATTACCCACTGACCATCCTTATTTTTACAGGCGTTTGGATATTCGCGCTTACGCAAAAAAAGATAGCCCTGGCCCTGACAAGTATGTTTGGCTTCGGGGTCATTGCCCTGCTGGCTATGTTGACCCACGCCTATCTGAATGGCCCGATCTACTTAATGATCGATGGGTATTTTACTCATTTGGGTATGCCTATTGCCTTGCTATTGGTGTTGGCACTACCGCGGCAGCCAAAACCGGCAACTATCTTATTGATCAGTGTGTTGGTGTTTTTCAGTCTTCACCGCATCTCCTCCGTACATACCTTTTTCGAAAAGCGGGAAACCATTTTGACCGGTATTATGGATCAGCAGTCCACGCCCGAACAGCCCAAACTGATGGCCTCCATGGAAGGATGGGACTGGTCGCGATTATGGGTGCCCTGGGCAGTCGGCATGGAATCCCTGTTGATGACCACCCTGAACGATCCCGCTGCTCCCCAGACTATTTACTTCCTACAGGAAGAGGAATCGCTGGATTATGCCTTACGGCAAAAAGGGTACTACATCGGACAACAGGGCCGCCCGGAGCGCTACCAATACGAGAAGCGGCCGCCGGTTTTCGAGGCGCTTTCGCCGACTCCTTATCGGCGCGTGTACGTAGATGGAACGTATTGATTATAACAGGTTTGAGGTATGAGGTCTGGGGTTTGAGGATTACATTGTTTTTTTGCTTTCGCCAAACGGTCTTCAGTTTTCAGTCTCCAATCTCCAGTGGGCAGTTTGCAGTTTAAGCCCATCCGCTTTAGCGGTGGTAGAGAAGTCATTAACCGTTCAATCTTTCCCTTCCGGTCCCCACGCCCGACGCCCTCCGCACTACGCTCAACGCAATAAAGAGTAAAGACACAGCAGAACAGTAATACTAAAGCTGGTCAGCTCAGGCGAGTCTCTTAAGTCGCTTCAGTCTCCAGTCTCCAGTCTTGCTTTCGATTTCTCTCTACTGCTGATTCATCGAATCAGCAGTAGAGAGAAATCGAAAGCGGTCCTTTTTCTATTTGACCGAAACCTATATTTACTTATTTCTATTTGTTAAATTGGGCCGCCCGGTGATGTGGCTCTTCGGGGAGCCGTGTATACTTAATGTGGTATATACAGCGTTAGGAATCCGGATGGGTAAGTGCCCGACAGGCGAACCGCCATTGACGAAAACCAATTTTTAGTCGTAAAATCTCGAATTCATGCTGCAAAACATGCTCTTATTGTTCCAGACAACGGAAGGATTGGAACGAGAGGAAGAAACCCAAAACCTGTTCAATATCCTGATCGACTCCGGTGTCCTGGGGATCATCATTTATATTGTTATGTTCATTTTGTTCGTGATCTCCATCTACATCTTCTTCGAACGATACGGTGCGATCAAGCGGGCGGGAAAGGTAGATGCCAGCTTTATGAACAACATCCGGGCCAATGTGCAGTCCGGAAATATTCAGGGAGCCAAAGCCCTTTGCCAAACGACTGATTCGCCGGTTGCCCGTATGGTGGAAAAAGGGTTGCAACGGATCGGTAAACCCCTCCGCGATATCGATGCGGCCATTGAAAACGTGGGTAACCTCGAGATTTTCAAACTGGAGAAATCCTTGTCGACCCTGGCATCTATTGCCGGTGCAGCCCCGATGATCGGATTCTTCGGTACGGTAACCGGTATGATCTCGGCCTTCTATAATATGTCGACCCAGCAGAACGTAACACCCTCGGTACTGGCCGGTGGTATTTATACGGCCCTGATTACGACCGCCATGGGATTGGCCATCGGTATTTTGGCCTTTGTAGGCTATAACATTCTCGTGGCGAATGTCGAGAAGGTGGTCTTTAAGATGGAGCGGGGCACCACTGAGTTTATGGATCTGCTGCAGGAACCAACCACATAATGTATGGGACTAAAACGCCGAAATAAAGTCAGCGCGGAATTCAGCATGTCGTCCTTGACCGACATCATTTTCCTGTTGCTGATCTTCTTCATGCTCACCTCCACGCTGGTGAACCTGCAACCCTTCGAGTTGCCGGAGTCGGACTCTAAAACGGTAGCCCCGACCTCCGTGGTGGTCAGTATTGAGAAAAACGGTCAGCATACCGTGGGTAGCGAAGATGTTTCGCGGAGTGCTCTGGAACGAGCGCTGCGCAATGAGATTGCCAATGCTTCCACATTGGAAAAAGAATCGTATACGGTAACCATCGTGGCCGAGATAGGTACGCCCTTCGACTACGTCGTTAATGTGATGGAAATCTCCGCTCGTCTGGGAGTCAAAGCTATTTTGGCCACCCAGCCACGAGAGAGTTAAAAAAATAAACAGAACCCAATGGGTCTCAAAAAGAGAAGTAAAGTCAGCGCGGAATTCAGCATGTCGTCTTTGACCGACATCATTTTTCTGTTGTTGATCTTTTTCATGCTTACGTCGAGCTTGGTGGCCCCCAACTCGCTGAACCTGAAATTGCCGGGATCAAGTAATGCGCCCCAAACCAGTGATTCGAGTCTGGACCAGGTGCGTATTACCCGTAACGGCAACTATTACCTCAACGGGCGCCGGGTTTCGCTGGGCATCCTGGAAAGCGAGTTAGCCCAGCAAAGCCGGGGAGCCTCCGGTCGGTACAAATTCACCATCGCCTTTGCACAGGGAACACCCACCGAGTACGTGGTGGCGATCATGGATATTGCCCTGACGGTAGGCGCCGACGGTATATTAGCCGCCGAGAAACGTTAAAACGGTGCTAATACGCTAAGCCCCGGAATGATTTGTGGGTGCCTGGCGTTTATACCGTTGAATACCAATAAAATCGATCAGCTATGGATGCTATCATCGATCATCACGAACAGAAAGACAAACGCAGAGGCCGGACGGCGAGTATTATCGGCGGTATAGTCGTACTGATACTCATTTTTCTGCCACTGCTTCGCTACCCCATACCACCTCCGGGACAGGAGGGGATCCTGGTAAACCTGGGATTACCCGACCTGGGACAAGGTACTGACAATGCGGGCCCTTCGGCACC
Organism: Saprospiraceae bacterium; assembly: GCA_030148525.1. Lineage (GTDB taxonomy): Bacteria > Bacteroidota > Bacteroidia > Chitinophagales > Saprospiraceae > DT-110. The sequence continues at coordinate 6,499 of JASBTH010000303.1, forward strand.
GGCCGTTGCCGATCCCGTCGAGGAAGATCAACCCGAGGAGCAGCCGCAGGAAGATCTATCAGAGCCGACACCTCCGGTAGAG
>JASBTH010000226.1 GCA_030148525.1 Saprospiraceae bacterium
CTAACACTGGGGGCAGGAGATATTAGCGATCGGGTACAACCGATCAGAACATTTTTAGAAAGCCGAAAAGCAGTGGTATGAAAAACCAGGATTGGACACGGACGCTGTGGCGAATTGCCTGGGTCGGCGGGTTAGTACTCGTAGCGGGGCTGGTTATTTCGGCCATGGAGCATAAACAGGCGAGTTTGGCTGCCGGCGTGGTCATACAAATTGACCCCATGCCCGACAGCACCATGCTCATCAAAGAGAGTGATGTACTGGTGCAGATCGATCGCAGCTTCGGGTTTGCTCTGGAGGGGCGTCCCCTGAAGAGTATTGATGTGACCAGGGTGGAACGGGTACTTGAAGAGGACCCCCTGATCCTGGATGCCGATGTTTTTGTAGATGCGAAGAATATGGTTCGCATTGTGATCATACAGCGCGAACCGGTATTGCGGATTATCGACCGGAATGGGTTGAATTACTACCTGGATGAGCGGGGCATTAAAATGCCGCTCTCCAAGCACTTCACTACGCGCGTATTGGTAGCCACCGGTTCAATTCCGCCCCATGTGGCCGATTTTCAAGAGCAGAAAAATCACCGGCTCCAGGATGTATTCGAGCTCGGCCAGCGAATCCGCAACGATGATTTTTTGTCGGCTATGATCGAACAGATTCACGTGGAGGAAGATGGTGACTTTATTATGGTGCCATTGGTAGGCGACCAACGCATCATACTGGGCCCCTACGAGCGGGTAGAGGAAAAGCTAAAAAACCTAAAATTATTCTACCGGGAAGGAATGCCATATGAAGGTTGGCGGACCTACCGGTCGATTAACCTGAGCTATGAAGGTCAGGTAGTATGTAAATAACCTAGAATCCACTATTGATTGAAGGAACCCCGTGAGCAATTGATGTACGGGACGAGAAAAACACTTGAAAATGGAAACAATGTCTAACAAGCAAGAGGTAGTTGTCGCTCTGGATATCGGAACGACCAAGGTCTGCGCCATTGCCGGACGCAAGAATGAGTACGGCAAAATGGACATACTCGGCGTGGGAAAAGTCGATTCGGAAGGCGTCCTGCGAGGGGTAGTTTCCAATATCGAAAAGACGGTCAATGCCATTGCAGAAGCTACCTCCAGCGCCCGGAAAAAAGCCAACACCGATTTTGGATTGGTTCACGTAGGTATTGCCGGCCAGCACATAAAAAGCCTGCAGCACCGGGGCATTTTAACCCGGGACAATGACCTTACCGAGATCAGCCAGCAGGATATTGAAAAGCTGATCGGGGATATGTACAAATTGGTGTTGCCTCCCGGCGACAAAATATTACACGTCATTCCCCAAGAATATACGGTTGACAACGAGCAGGGCATTACCGATCCGATCGGCATGTCCGGGGTTCGTCTGGAAGCTAATTTTCACATCATTACCGGGCAGATATCTGCATCCAATAACATCTACCGTTGTGTGGAGCGCACCGGCCTCAAGGTCGCCAATATGACCCTGGAGCCAATTGCATCCGCAATGGCGGTACTGAGTGACGAGGAAAAGGAAGCCGGAGTAGCGCTGGTGGATATTGGCGGGGGTACCACGGATATTACCATTTTCCAGGAAGGGATTATTCGGCATACGGCGGTGATCCCCTTCGGTGGCAATGTGATCACCCGCGATATTAAGGAGGGATGTACCGTTATGACACCGCAGGCCGAAAAGCTGAAGGTGAAATTTGGTTCCGCTCTGGCCGAAGAAGTATACGATAACCGAATCATTACTATTCCCGGACTTCGGGGCCGCGATCCCAAGGAGATCAGCGAAAAGAATCTGGCTCGTATCATTCAGGCTCGCGTGGAAGAGATCCTGGATTACGTTGTTTGGGAGATCAAGCGGTCTGGTTTTGAACGTGGCCTGATCGGTGGCATTGTGCTCACTGGTGGAGGAGCATTGCTCAAACACATCGACCGCCTGACAGAACTGCATACCGGAATGAATACCCGCATCGGAGTACCGGTGGAGCATCTGGCTCACGGCTACACAGAGCGGTTGAGCAGCCCTATTTTCGCAACCTGTGTTGGTTTGCTGATGAAGGGGGTACAAGATATGGAAGAAGGTCGCCTCCAGGCACGTATGCAAGCCATAAGCCAGGAGGAAAATAAGGAAGAGGGTGCCGACGACCACAAAGAAGATGGCAGCCGCTGGTACGAAGATCTGTTTAAGAAAACCAAAGAATGGTTCGAAACCGAACCAGACTCTGACTTCTAGCAGGCATGTTGCTATCCCCGGATAGCTTACTGATACTGACTGATACGCATGAACACTGATTTTTAGTAGAGACGACGCAGCAACATTGATCATTAAATCACCGGGAACAGACTTTAAGCAGGAAAACCCGTTGATTCCAAAAAACTAAAGTCCTATGCTTTTCGATTTACCGAAGGATGAAAGCCCGATTATAAAGGTCCTGGGCGTTGGAGGCGGTGGATCTAATGCCGTAACCCATATGTTTAAGCAAGGCATTGTCGGAGTTGACTTTGCCATTTGCAACACAGATGCCCAAGCCATGGAACTGAGCCCCGTGCCGACCAGGCTGCAATTGG
>JASBTH010000306.1 GCA_030148525.1 Saprospiraceae bacterium
GTCTACCCGCCCCGTTTCCAGTTTGTCAGCGCATACGGATGGAATGTCTAACTGTAGATCGATCTGACTGGAAATCGGATGGTTTAACAAGCCATACAATAAGGGCTTGGTATTCAGGTAGCTAACAGCGGTAATGCGTAGTGGGCGATTGGCCGAGGGTGTTGTCATGCTGATTACGCCTTTTGAGGAAAGGTGCCTTCCAGGTGGGCCAGGTCGTTCTCCAATTGGAAGACAAATTCATCGGGCTGGTAGTCTACCAGGTACAGACCCGTATTGGAATGGTGATATTGGTCCATTTCCGACAACTCCTGTCTTTGTAAAAGCGTCATCAGACAACGCATAGCACGGCCATGACTGCAGACCAGGATATTTTCCTCCTGTCGCTGCTTTAGGTGCTCCACAAAGATAAAGAGGCGGTCAGCTAGTTGCTGGGCACTCTCTCCACCGGGAATTCTCGCCTCGTAATCGCCACTTTTCCAGGCGTCGAGCATTTCCTTGTAGGCAGCTTTCATTTCGGGGGTAGAAGATTTTCCCTCGTAAATGCCCCAACCCATTTCGTTGATTTCGGGAAATTGCTCCCACGGAAGTCCCTGGTCGATGAAGGGACCCATGGTCTCATGGGTACGCCTCAGAGCAGAGGTCAGCACAACATCAAAACCACGGTCGGCATATCGGTTGTGGAAGGCTTTGGCTTGTTTGTGACCCGTATCATTCAGGGAGGCGTCAATACCACTGCCCTGGATGATTCGGTTTCGGTTAAGCTCCGTTTCGCCGTGACGGACGATATAAATAGTTTTCTGCATGCGTATTATTTGTTCACAACGGGCAGTGACAGGTAGCCCTTGAATTGCTTATCGTCTTCGAAAACGTGATCAGTGTAGTCTTTGATCACTTCGTAAAGGGTGTTTCGCTCGATCGGCTGGCGTCCGACCCGGCGGATCAACGTGACCAGGTCCTGGGTACTCATGGCCGGGTTTTGCTCTTCGGCTCCCGCCATGGAATAGATCTTGGTGGTATCGTCGATGGTGCCGTCGATATCGTTCACACCGAAGGCCAGGGACAATTGAGCAGTCGTACGACCAATCATGGGCCAATAGGCTTTAATGTGGTCGAAATTGTCGAGATAAATGCGGCTGATGGCGTAGTTGCGCAAGTCTTCCAGGGTGGTGCTTTCCGGTACGTGTGACATCTGGTTGTTCTCGTTGCGGAATTTGAGCGGAATGAAAGTCTGGAAGCCACCGGTCTTGTCCTGGAGTTGGCGTAACTTTTCCAGGTGATCGATGCGGTGGCGGAATTCCTCGATGTGACCGTAGAGCATGGTCGCGTTGGAGCGTCCCCCGAGCTCGTGCCAGATCTCGTGGATGCGCAACCACTGTTCGCCGGTACATTTTCCTCCCGCGATCTGATCGCGGATTTCGGGGTGGAAGATCTCGGCGCCACCGCCGGGCATGGAATCCAGGCCGGCATCTTTCATGCGCTTCATACCTTCTTCGTAAGAGATCTTTTCCTTTTTGAAGATGTAGTGGTATTCAACAGGGGTAAGGCCCTTCACGTGCAGGTCGGGGCGATGAGCTTTAATGGCGCTGAATAGATCTTCGTAGAAAGGCACATCGTACTGAGGTAAAACACCACCAACAATATGTACTTCGGTGACCGGCTCGTCATCGTACTGCCTGACGATGTCCATGATGTCATCCAGGGTGTATTCCCAACCTTCTTCCCGTTTTTTGATCAGGCGGGAATAGGAGCAGAAGGTGCAGGTGTACAGGCAAACATTGGTGGGCTCCACGTGGAAGTTCCGGTTGAAATAGGTCTTGTCGCCGTGTTTCTTCTCCCGAATATGATTGGCTAACCCTCCGAGATAACCGAGCGTTCCCTTTTCGTAAAGGAGGATGCCCTCCTCGGGGGTGATGCGCTCTCCATCCACTACCTTTCGGGCAATAGTCTTTAAGTCGGCCGACAGGTTCGGATCGTTCAAAATGGTCGATACGGATGTCCCTTGTTGCATAACTGCGTTTTTTGGCGAAAGCCTGATAACGGATTTTAACGTATAACAAGTATTCGGAACTTTCAGTTTTATTTGAAAGGAAATATCCGAATGATGGTGCAAAGATAGGGTTTGGAAATCGGAGGTCGGAAATCGGAGGTCGGAAATCGGTGTGAAATATGAAGTTTGGAAATCGGAGGTCGGAACCTGGACGTCGGAAATAAGTGTGATACTTCCGATTTCCGACCTCCGACTTCCGCTTTCTTCATACCTTTATCCATATGTTAAGCATCCTCATTCCCGTTTACCAGTACGATGTCCAGGCTTTGGTGCGCGATCTGGTGCGGCAGGCCGATCACCTGTCAGTAGACTGGGAGATCATTTGCCTGGATGATGCTTCGGATCCGTTCTGGCGGGACCGAAATCGGTCGGTGAGTGAGTTGCCGGGGGTGAAGTATCGGGAAGCTGAAAAGAATCTGGGGCGATCAAGGGTTCGCAACCGCCTCGTTCAATTGGCGAGTCACCCTTATCTACTTTTTATGGACTGTGACAGTGGAGTGGTGCGCTCCGAATTTCTGGAGGCATATGTCGGTGTATTGGCGCCCAATCGGGTTTTGTGCGGTGGGCGTGTATACAGGGATACTCGTCCGGAAGAGCCAGCCTATGCCCTGCATTGGTTGTACGGTCGGGAGCGCGAAGAGCAACCCGCCGAAAAGCGGGAACTGCAACCCCATCACGCCTTTATGACCAATAACTTTGTAGCTCCGCGGGAGGTATTGCTACGCTTCCCTTTTGAGGAGGCTCTGACCCAATACGGGCACGAAGACACCCTCTTCGGGCAGCAATTGGCAGATGCGGATATTCCGGTTAAGCATCTCGACAATCCATTAGAGCATCTGGGGCTCGAACGCTCCGATGTTTTTTTGGCGAAAGCCAAACAGGCCATCGAAAACCTGGCTTTTTTGCGCAAGCGGAAAGTCAATATTGATACTCGTCTTACCAGTACCTATGACGACTTGCATCGACGGGGATTTGCGGGGCTGATCCGTTGGGGACTGTGTTTGCTGAAGCCCTGGTTCCGGCGCAATCTGTTGTCAGATCACCCCGACCTGCGCATCTTCGATTTGTACCGGCTGGAGCAGTTCCTGCAAGCCATGCGCAAATTGCCTTAACCGGGGGTTGGGCGTCTGTGGCGGAAGTTGTACTTTTCCGCAAACACGCAACTATGCGGAACGAGTTTATTGTCTTTGCTGTCTTCTCAACAGCGATCACCCTGGTTCTGGGGTATTGGATACACCCCTATTGGTATGCCTTGGGGCTTTTGTTTGGGCCCCTGATCGCCATGGGTATCTATGATATGGTCCAGAAAAAGCACGCCATCATGCGCAACTTCCCCATCCTGGGACGGGGACGTTACGTGATGGAGGAGTGGCGCCCCAAATTGTATCAATACTTTATCGAATCGGATACCAACGGTATGCCCATCAACCGGGTGGACCGATCAGTGGTCTACCGACGGGCCAAACACGTATTGGACACCTCGCCCTTCGGTACTCAAATGGATGTGTACAGCGAGGGGTATGAATGGATGAATCATTCCATCGGAGCGCTGGATGCCCATGCGATAAATACGGATCTGCGCATAAAAATCGGCGGTCCTGATTGCAGTCAGCCTTACTCCTGCAGCGTTTTGAATGTATCGGCTATGAGCTACGGTTCGCTGAGTAAGGCGGCCATCGAGGCACTCAATGGTGGAGCTGCCCAGGGAGGCTTTGCCCACAATACGGGCGAAGGAGGTATTAGCCCCTATCACCTGAACCCGGGAGGTGATTTGATCTATCAGATAGGCACGGGCTACTTTGGCAGTTGCGATAAAAAAGGCAATTTCTCCGAAACTGCTTTTGCGGAACAAACGGCCCGCCCTTCCGTGAAAATGGTGGAAGTCAAGTTGTCCCAGGGAGCCAAACCCGGTCACGGTGGTATCCTGCCGGGAAAGAAAAATACCCCCGAAATTGCTAAGATCCGTGGTGTGGAGCAAGGCGTGGATGTGTTGTCACCGCCCTACCACCGCGCCTTCAGCAACCCCAAGGAAATGTTGGTCTTCCTCAACCGGCTCCGGGAATTATCGGGTGGTAAGCCCATTGGTATCAAATTGTGCGTAGGTCACCGCAGTGAGTTTTTGGCCATATGTAAGGCCATGCAAACTACTCAGATATATCCGGATTTTATTTCGGTCGACGGGGCAGAGGGAGGTACGGGCGCAGCACCCATCGAATTTTCGGATAGCGTGGGTATGCCCTTCCGGGAAGGATTGGCCTTTGTGCACGATGCACTGGTGGGCTTTGGTTTGCGGGAGCATATCAAAATTATGGCAGCCGGTAAAATTATCACCGGATTTCATATGTTCCGGGCCATGGCCCTCGGAGCTGATGTGTGCATGAGTGCCCGGGCAATGATGCTGGCCCTGGGGTGTATACAAGCCCTGGAATGCAATAAGAACTCTTGTCCGACGGGGGTAGCAACACAGGATCCTGAGTTGGTGGCGGGTCTGGTCGTAGCTGACAAAAGAAAGCGGGTAGCCAGCTTTCACCGCGAAACGGTGGAAAGTTTTGTGGAATTGCTGGCAGCGGCCGGATTGAATGATCCGGGTTTAGTAACCCGCCAACATATTCTGCGCCGGGTGAGCATGAACCAGGTCAATAGCTATCAGGATGTGTTTCCCGGCATTCCGCCCAATTCATTACAACAAGAAGATACAGTGCCGGCAAGCTGGCTCAATGATTGGCGTGCGGCTGATCCCTCTTCTTTTACGCCCAATATGAAAAAGCTGTTATCCTACTAACTATGGTAACCCATGTCGCTCTACTCCGCGGTATTAATGTAAGTGGCCAGAAGAAGATCAGGATGGCCGATCTTCGTGGACTATTGGAGCAATTCAATGTACAGGAAGTACAGACCTACATCCAGAGTGGTAACATCCTTTTTCAGAGTCCCCTGGAGGCTACTGCCTTACGGCAAAAAATTTTCGAAGCTATCGCTGAGCAGTATGGTTTCCATGTGCCAGTGCAGGTAATTTCAGCTGCTGAGTGGCTGAATTGGGCCGACCAGAATCCTTTTCTGCCGGAGCGGGAAGAAGTGCTAAAATCCCTACATCTCACCATCCTGGAAAAAGACCCGGGATCACTTGGTCCCTTACCGTTCGAGACCCAGGATCAATTCGTACAGCGCGGCCGTCTCATTTATTTGTATTGTCCCGACGGCTACGGCCGCTCTAAACTCACCAACACCTTCTGGGAACGAAAAGCCGGATGTGCCGCCACTACCCGCAATTGGAAGACAGTGCGAAAGCTGGCGGAGATGGCCGTAAAGGGGAATTGAGAGACCTTTAGGGAACGGAGAGAGACTTGGGTATGGCCCTGTGGTTTTCAGTGTTTTACATCTGTGCGTTGCTTTTGTCCGCGTCGGGCGTCGGGCATGGAGCGCCGTGAACCGACCACTAAAGTGGTATGAAAATGATTATCTGATTTGGCCCCACAGCTAAAGCTTTGGGCTTAATCGGGTACGTTATTGGCCGTTAGCCGTTGATCGTAATCCGTAAATTTTTTGGGAGCAGGACTGAATTTCTGACCTCTGATTTCTGCCTTCAAACCCCTCCCGGAAAACCATGATAAACCACGTACGCGGAAACTATGGTTACTTCATGGAAGTAGGCATTGGATATTTAGGTTTACCAAGGGCACATGCTCTTCCGAACCTGAAATGCCGATTATGAAACACCTAACACCCATACTCTTGGGGTTCGTCTGCAGTATTGCAGTAAGTCAGGCGCAATCAAACTTCCATTCCGCAATGCCGGTTGCCGGCGACCACACTGGTTCCCTGCATTGGACCATGGGTGAAGTTTTTTCCGGACCCTTACCCGATGCCACCGGAGCTTCCCTGACCATGGGCTTTATACAGCCAATGGTTGCCGTGGCTACCGATCTTCAGCCACGGTTGGAGGAGGCTGTGGTGACAGCCTTTCCCATTCCCGCCCGCGATTACCTGACTGTGCAGTTTGGTGAAATATCTGATTGGACTCTTTACCTGATGGATTTAAGTGGCCGTACGTTGGCTTCCTGGCAGGTACACACAGCAAAAACAGAGATCCCTCTGGCAGATTTTCGTCCCGGCGTCTATGTACTGCGCGTAGTGAATACAGACTGGCATTCCCAAGTAATCCGCTTCCTCAAACATTAAACTACGAACCCATGTCTTTTACCAAATCCATCTTTCTGTGTCTTGTCATTTTACTCTCCACCGGCATTACCTGGTGCCAATCGTCCGGTAAGTACCTTAATTATCAGGCCATTGCCCGGGACGATAGCGGCCAACCGGTAGCAAATACCCAAATACGCCTGCGTTTGCGACTGTTCCATATTGATACGAACGGGGTCGCCGAACAGCTCACCGCCGAGACGTACCGTCCGCGGACCGATGAGGCCGGTTTTTTTCAGGTGAATGTTGGTCAGGCTACCGGTCCTGATTTTCTGACCTCCCTGGATTGGGGAAACGGGCAATACGAACTTAATGTAGAATGGGACCCGAACGGCGGCACCGATTATCGCGATCTGGGATCCCGGGAATTGTTGCCGGTGCCTCTGGCTTTGCACGCCCTTTCGGTCGATAATGTGGATGATGCGGATGCGGATCCGCAGAACGAGTTTCAGTATCTGGAGTACGACCGGGAAACGGAGATCTTGCGCCTGACCACCGAACCGCAGGACGATGTGGTTATTGGTGGTGGGATCAACCTACCGCAACCACTTTTCATCCGCAAAGGTAATACCGTGCTGAACAATGACCTTGAAGCCGGTCAATTTGTATTCGGCACCGAGCAAATTGATTACGTGCCTGATTCGGAGCGCGGAAGCCGCTTTTTCTTTGATCGGCAAACGGGTGCTTTTCGAGCGGGGACTACCTATGATGATACAACCAGTACGAACGTTACCTCGGTTATTAATATTTACGATGTCTGGAATGCGGACCAATTGGGGCCCTATTCTTTTGCCAGCGGTAAATTTACTTACGCACCCGAAGCCGGAAGCGTAGCGATGGGGGAACTGAATTTTGCCCTTAACCGGCATAGTGCGGCCATCGGCTACGGTAACTTTGTGCAGGGACGTGGGGCCGTCAGCCTGGGGATCGGAAATTTTTCCGAAGCTCTTGGCCAGGTTTCGGTCGGTACGTTTGCCCGCACAGGTTCCTTTATGGAGACAGATCGTTGGGTCGACGATAACTTTGCCTTCGTAGTTGGAAATGGGCGGAGTTTTCTAGAGCGTTCCAATGCCCTTGAAATTCGCAAGAGTGGCCGGGCCGAACTCTTTGGTTCGCTCACGCTGAGTCCATCTCCCTATCTGAGTGACGGAGGCCCTGCCGCTCGCGATGCACGCTTGGAAGTAACGCACCGCTCCCTGGATCTATTCCTGGAAGATGTTGGCCGGACTACGCTCCATCCCGGTCGTATTTCGGTGGGGAATACCGCTCAGAATACCCTGGTCGGGATCGAGAATGCTTCCAGCATCTCGGAGGGTACTCGCAATACCTTGATTGGTTATACGGCTGGCCAATTTCTGGCAACGGGCTCGGACAACACCATGGTCGGCGCTGATGCTGGCAAGGGGGCCATTACGGGCAACGGCAACACTCTGATCGGGTACGCGGCCGGTCGGACAAATAATGCGGGCTCACGTAATGTGTACGTAGGCCGTGGAGCCGGTATAGGAAACAACGGCAGCGGGAACGTGCTGATCGGTTATCAGGCCGGGGAAGATCTTACGGATGCCAGCAACCGCCTGTTCATTGATAACAATGGACTGGGTAGCAATAACGCCCTGATCTACGGGGAGTTTGATAATAAGATCCTGCAATTTAACGGCGCGGTGGGTATTGGGGCTCGCCCTTTTTTTGGTGTAGAACTCAATGTGAACGGAGATATCAGAGTTGGGAAGGGTAAAGAGGGTGAAGGCCCCAGCGAATTTGTCCTCATTGAGGCCCAGAACAACTCCTGGTTTTTGAATGCAGAGAATAATACCTCCAATGGTGGAACCGGTTTCTACATCACCCCAAATGGGAGTTTTCCGGATGGCTATTTTCAACTGGAGAGAAATGGATACCTGGGGTTGGGAACCGCAGAGCCAAGGGCAGATGTACACATCGTTCACGGTACCGATGCGGGCGAGGAAGGGTTGCGTCTGGAGCACCCTGGAAATAATGATCAATTCTGGAATATGTGGGTAAGCAACAACAGCGGACGGTTGTTCCTGTATTCCAGCACCGCGGGCACGAATGCGCAGGATTACGTTGGTGTTTTCGACGATGCTTCCGGTTCCTACAGTACGACCTCTGACCGACGATTTAAAAAGGACGTGTTGCCGGTGACCGGCGTAGCCGAAACACTGGCAGGCATTCCGGTGTATAAATACCATTTTATGCAGGATGCACCGGATGCACCTTACCACCTGGGCGTTATGGCGCAGGATCTGTTACCCCATTATCCGGAATTGGTAACCTATGACGAGGAGCACGATAAGTACCTGGTGCGCTATGACGGCTTGGCCGTGCTTGGCCTGCAAGCCGTGCAGGAACAACAACAAGAGATCAAGGATCTCAAAAAGCGCGTTGCTGAATTGGAGCGATTGGTCCAATTAGCGCTTTCTAAAGAATGATTTTTGCTCGTGTAATTGATGTTTTTTTGGCACGTGGGCCGTCACCCGTTCATCGTGGGCCGTGAACCGACCACTAAAGTGGATTGAAAATGATGATTGGATTCACGACCACCGCTAAAGCTGTGGCCTTAATCAGAGACGTTCAGGCCGTGAGCCGTGAGCCGTGAGCCGTGGAGCGTGAGCCGTGAGCTGTGCATGGGATGATTTCCGCTTTCCGCTTTCCGACCTCCGTTTTATTACCTTTGCTTTCGCAAAAAACCAAGGGTACTATGATTCGATTGCTCATTTGTTCGCTGCTGATTACGGGACTGACTGCTTGTTCAAATGCTCCCCGTTCTTCCTGGGACGACCAGGTGGAGCACGTAGGTTCCTTGCGGGCCATAATGCACCAAAATGATGTGACGCCCAAAACCTTTCTCGACCAGCTCACCAACCGGGATAGTTTATTCGCCCTGGGGGCAGTGGCTTATCTAAAGGGAGAGATTTTGATGTTGGGAGGGGAAACCATTGTTGCCGGTACAGACACCAGTGGAGCGGTCACCATCTCCGATGACCTGAAAACCGGTGCTTGCCTGATGGTTGCGGCCCGCGTTGGATCGTGGTCGGAAATCGCTATTCCAGCGGAGGTAACATCTCAGCAAGGCCTTGAGGAATACATTGTCGCAGTTGCTGATCAATGGGGGATTAATACTGCCCAACCCTTTCCGTTTCGCCTGGAAGGCCGGTTTAAAACCATGGATTGGCACGTAGTGGATTGGGAAAGTGGCGATACGGAGCATTCCCACGAAAAGCATATCGAGTCCGGTCCGCACGGCACCTTGACCGAAGTTGATGCGACCCTGCTTGGTTTCCGTTCGACAAAGCATACGGGCGTATTTACGCACTACGATTCTGATTTTCACATGCATATGGCGCTGCGGGATCGTAGTCTGGCAGGACACGTCGATGGATTTATTCCCGGGGACCTCACGCTTTTTTTGCCGGCATCGTAATCATGTTGAAGAGATATGCTCAGAAGAAAAAACCATGGACCATGGACCACGGACCATGGACCATGGTCCATGGTCCAAGGTATTATCCTTAACCTCAACCTCAGCCTTCCTGCCCGCCGAAACGCAGTGAAGGCGGGAGCCTCAACCTTCCCTGCCCGCCGAAACCCATAGGGGCGTATGCCCAGTGAAGGCGGGAATCTCAACCTCAATTATTCCCTGCCCTTCGCCAGCGT
>JASBTH010000332.1 GCA_030148525.1 Saprospiraceae bacterium
TGGCAAGAATTCCGTCAGGAGGCAAGGTCCTTCCTGAAACGGATGCGGGATAAGATTAACAGGTAACTACAGGTTTGAGGTTTGAGGTTTGGGGTATGAGGTCAGGTAAGAGGTTACCTCACACCTCACACCTCACACCTCAAACCTGTTTATCACCTGTTTATCACCTGTTAATGACGTTCTTGAACTTCGGCCGGCGAGGCTGTACATCACCGTACTTCTCGCGTTTCATGGCCTCGTATTGGGAGTAGTTCCCCTCGAAGAAAACCACCTCGGCCTCGTCTTCGAAAGAGAGAATGTGGGTGGCCAGACGATCGATGAACCAACGATCGTGACTGATGACCAGGACACAGCCCGCAAAGTTATCGAGACCATCTTCCAGGGCACGCAAGGTATTCACATCTATATCGTTGGTCGGCTCATCGAGCAATAGTACATTCCCGCCTTCGCGGAGGGTCATAGCTAATTGAACGCGATTTCGCTCCCCACCGGAAAGGATGCCAATCTTCTTCTGTTGATCGGATCCACTAAAATTGAAGCGGCTGAGGTAGGCACGGGCATTGACGGTGTGATTGCCTACTTCCAGGAATTCGTTGCCCTGCGAGACGGCTTCGTAAACTGATTGACTCTTATCTTGTAGTTGCTCGTGTTTTTGATCAACGTAGGAAATATCGACGGTGTCACCGATCTTTACCTCACCGCGGTCGGGTGTTTCTTCACCCATAATGATGCGGAAGAGCGTACTCTTACCTACTCCGTTAGGACCGATAATGCCTACGATGGCATTGCGTGGAATCTTCACGTCCAGGTCTTCGAAAAGCACCCGATCCCCAAAGCTCTTGGTGATACCTTCCAAGTCGATGACTTGTTCACCCAGACGCGGTCCGGGGGGGATGTACAACTCGAGCTTAGCCTCTTTCTCCTTTTGACCCTCTCCGGCTAGCTTTTCGTAGGCATTCAAACGAGCCTTACCTTTCGACTGCCGGCCCTTGGGAGACATCTTAATCCATTCCAATTCTCGTTGCAGGGTTTTCCGGCGTTTACTCTCCGACTTTTCTTCCTGCTCTAATCGCTTCTCTTTCTGTTCCAGCCATGAAGAGTAATTGCCCTGCCAGGGAATTCCCTCACCGCGATCGAGCTCCAGAATCCAGCCGGCAACATTATCCAGGAAGTAGCGGTCGTGGGTAACCGCAATGACCGTTCCCGGGAAATTCATGAGATACTGCTCCAGCCAGTGGACCGACTCGGCATCCAGGTGGTTGGTCGGCTCATCCAGCAACAAAATGTCGGGATCGCTCAGCAGCAACCGGGCCAGTGCTACGCGGCGGCGCTCACCACCCGACAGTACCTTGACCGGAGCATCGGAGGGTGGACACCGCAATGACTCCATCGCTGTATTCAGGCGGTTGTCGAGCTCCCAGGCGTTTTTATGATCGAGTTGCTCCATGAGTTCCCCCTGGCGCTCGATGACCTTCATCATTTCGTCGTTGTCCATGGGCTCGGCCAGCTTGAGGTTGACCTCCTCGTAGTCCTTCAGGAGGTCGACAATGGGTTGCACACCTTCCTGTACTACTTCTTTGACCGTTTTGGATTCGTCGAGTTCCGGTTCCTGGTGCAGGTAACCGATCTTATAGGACCCGTCGAACGAGATGTTTCCCTGGTAATCCTGATCCTCCCCCGCGATAATCTTGAGCAGGGTCGACTTACCCGAGCCGTTCAGGCCCAGTACACCGATCTTGGCACCGTAAAAAAAACTGAGCCAGATATTGTTGAGAACCTTCTTTCCGGGGCTGAAACTCTTGGAAACCCCTTCCATGGAAAAGATGACTTTGTTATCGGACATATTGGTATTCGTTTGTGGGGTAATATACGGAATTCTGCTGCCTGAGAAGGGCATAGAACGCTCGCTGATTTCTGATAGAATGCACCAAACCTGAAGTTGGCTGCATCAACAGCATGATACAAAACAACAAGAACACCTCTATGCTTTTTCGACATTCTTTTCTGACCCTAATTGCTCTACTTACTATGTGCTCCGTGCACACCCAAACCCCTACCGACACCTGGCTCACGGTCGGCAAAGTAACTGTCGCCGGACAGGGAAATATGACCCCGGTAGGCCGGTGGTTCCGCCTTGGTGCGGACGGGCACGTTTCGGGGGGTAACGGTGGTATTATTCACTCCCCGGGCACCTATTCCATAACCGGTGATTCTCTGCTGTTCTATAATGAATATGGTTCCCCTGACCCTTATGGTGCCTTTCGGCAAAAAGCATCCGGCGATACGATCACCTGGAATCGGACTGAGGAAGGAATGGCGGTCACGGTCTACCTGATCCCGACCGACAGCCGACCGCAGGGTCCCTGGGATCGTATTCAGGGTACCTGGGAGCGCAGTGATCTTCCCGGCGCTCAAATTTACCTGCGCTGGGACCGGGAGTTCCGGCTGCGCGGCGACTGGTTGGGAGAGGTAAGGCGGGGTGTTTGGCACATTCGGGCTCATAATCCCGAATTGCGGATGATCAGCGAAGGCGACGCACCGGTGGCCCACGATTTTACGATCGCCTTTCCGGAGCCCGGTCAGATGACCTGGACGAATGGCGATGAGGTTTGGGTATTTAATCGGGTGCCGGAGTAATGCACGGTTAAAACCGTGCCCTCTAAAATGGTTAACCATGTGCACCATGGCTAAAGCCATGGCCTAATGGAATCGGGCGAACAGGTGTACCCGGGCTATTATCCTGATCCGAGGAAAAACAGAACTCCAAGTCTATCTTAGCAGAATCCGCCCATGGCTTCGATGCACAGTAAAATGCTCAACGATGCATAAACCATGGCTTCAATGTCCTGTGCCATGGTCGACGATTCATCCGCCCACGTTTTCGATGCATAGTGAAATGCTCAACGATACATAAGCCCATGGCTTTAGCTATGGGATTTACGACAACCGACCAAAAAAACGATCGGGCGAACCGTTTTAACGGTTTCGCCCGATCGTTTTGGCGAAAGCCGATCCTATCTTTTAAAAAACCGCTCGCTTCGCGTTCCCGCTTCGGTGCGTATCGTAATCAAATACCATCCTGGTGCCAGATTAGAAACGGGTACCATTTGCTGGCCGGTTTCGGCAGGTGGTACTTCAAATCGCTGCAGCGGCTGACCAAGGATAGTTCGTACCACTACTTCCAGTTGTTCGGGGCGTTCGGTGAATGTCCAATCGATCCACAGAGAGCTTACCACCGGGTTGGGTCGAATCGAAAGTTGCAGATCTTGTTCCGCAATAACCGTCAGATTGGTTGTGGTTACTTCATAGGTTACGATGAGCTCCGGTGAAGAACTGCCTTCCCGTGAACCCATGCGCATGGCAGAACCCGGTACGCTTTCCGGTCCGACTAAGATCCAGCCGTTATTCGTTGTGGGGTCGTTTACCCACAGCTGTACATCAGCCCTCAGGTCTTCAGAACTCCAGGAAGTCCTTTGGCCATTGGCTACGTTGGCAGAAGCACTGGCTTGCTGTACAAAATCGCCACCGGCGGTGGACCAGGAGGAATCCTGGAAAAACCGGAAATTCCAGGTGGCATCACCATCCGTAGGGTCGGTCCCCTGACCCTGATTAGCGGGAGCCTGTGAGGTACCTTCCCCCCAGGCAGCTAACAGGCGGTGTACCGAAATATCTGAATTGTCTCCCCGGTTCGCACTTAGCTGCAATTCGGCACCAGTGACGGTTGCCCCGGCGGGGATACCCGACAAGTCAAAACGCACGAGGGCCCGGCGTGCATTATTGTTATTGGTCGCACCGGCAAAAAGGTACACACCCGCTCCGTTGCTGTTATCATTTTCCTCGTAGATAGTATTGTCGGCCACAGGTTCGAACGTGATAGTTTGTTCCTGTGCCATCGTAAACTGATAGCCAACCAGGAAAATGATCAGACTCAGAAATCGGTAGATAGTTTTCATGCTTTGTTTTGTGTAAATAAAAACAGAACAGGAATGTATACTATTGGTTTGTCGTATGGGATGCATAGCTCGTCTTCTGCCAAAAAATGGTATTTTTGCCCCCCGAAATGCACAAAAGCTATCCCGGGCAATACCGGGATAATGTCCAACAAAAAAATCAGTGACACCATGCGATATCTATTTCTGCTACTAGCCGTCACCGGTCTTGGTCTTTTCAGCGTAAGCTGCGACAAAAACACCGGTCAGAATGGAACATCCACCAATAAAGGAACCGACCTCTCTAATCTGGAATCACCGGATATTCAACTCAAGATCGAGGGCATCCGCCGCAACAATATGGCCTACCTGATCGGGCACTACGGCGATCAGCGATTCCGGGTCGATAGTTCCCAGATCAGTGAATCGGGTGAGATGCGCTTCAAGCGAGAAGAATCCTATTTTCCCGGTCTATACATCGTCTATGTGCCACAGGAACTGAGTTACCAGATACTGATCGACCAGGACCAGACCATGAAGATCACGGGCAGCCTGGCTACTATCGACACCGAAACAACGATCGAGGGCAACCAGGATACCGAACTGCTGCAAGAGAGTAACCGCTACGAAATGCAGATACGCCAGCAGTTGATGGGCTTAGCACAACAACTGCAATCGGCTCCGCAGGGTAGTGCTCAGTTCGTGGAAATCAATAATCAACGTGACCAATTGGTCGAGCAACGCCGGCAATATCTCGAAGAACTGTTCGAGGAACACCCCAACTCCCTGTTCACCTCTTTCAAGCGGGCCGGCCAAAACCCCATCGTCCAGGATATCCGCAAGGCCGACGGGACATTGGATACGGCCGCTCAGGTGCAGGCCTACAGGGATCAATTCTGGAGTAATTTCGATTTCGATGACCAACGCCTGGTTCGCACGCCGCTGATCAAGAACATGCTGGAGCGATATTTCTTCCAGCTTACGGCAAAAAATGCTGAAGCCATTATTGCTTCCGCCGACGAGCTGCTCGGCAAGGTCGTCGATGACCCCAACCGGGAAGAGTTCTTTAAGGTGTTTGCCAACTGGATCGGCGTGCAATACCAACCCGGAAAAGTAACCTTTATGGACGGGGAGGCCGTCATGGTACACATGGTCCAGAACTACTTCACCCGCGAACGGGCTTTCTGGGCAGATTCCATGGAGATTTACAGCCTGCAACAGCGCGCCAGTGAAATGGCTGCCAGTCGCCTCGGCCAACCGGCCCCCAATGTTATCTCTACCGATCCCAACGGACAAACCCGCGAATTGCTGAATATTAAGGACCCATACATTGTGGTCTATATGTACAACCCCGACTGCGAACACTGCCAGGAGCAAACGCCTAAGCTGGTTGACTTCTACCGGCAGTGGAAGCCACGCGGCGTGGAGGTTTTCGGTATTGCCATCGATACCGATCAGCAAAAGTGGAAGAACTACATCCAGCAAACCGGAATGCAGTGGATCAACGTATTTGACCCCACTAACAAATCTATCTACGCCAAATACTTCGTCGATATCACTCCGGAAATCTACGTGATCAACCCGGATCGCACGATCATTGGCAAGAACATCAAGGTGAATCAGATCCAGGAAATCATTCGCCGGGATCAGGCTAAGCGCAGCTAGGGAACAGCTCGATGAATGGCAGAACCCGCCCTACCTATTTCTAGGTACGGCGGGTTCTGTTGTTTTACCCAATGCAAGGTAAATGCACTACCTAACCGTAATTACCATGACTACCGTGATTTAGGCAAAATGCGGGCAGCAAAATCGCATGTCTTGTTCAAAGCGGTAACAAGGCCTATACTTGGGCTAATTATTAATTAGTCTAAATAAGTTATGGTGCAACGTTTTACACTATTCGCATTAGTCTTAAGCCATTTACAAATCCTTTCTGCCCAGGATGCCGACTTTGTGGAAGTCGTACAAGGCACAGGATATGCACAGGAAGTTTACTATCAGTTAGAATCCCGGGAAACCCTGACGGTACCAGGTGATGCCTGGGACATCGCTTTTTCCGGTGGATTTTCTGCGGGCGTCTGGTTAAATGAAACCTCCGGACCAGCGGGAACAACCCTTGGTCTTTACCGCCTTTCTTCCGATTATTCCTATCAGGATACGCTGACTGCAGAAATGGCCGAAGAGCGTCTGTTCAACGAGCATACCGGATATGGGAATGGAGCTTTTGCCCAGGTGGCTGATGCATCCGATCCCCTTGATTTTGGGTGGGGTTCCTATAATCCCGTTAATCATATAGTGGGTGATGGCCCCGCGTATCT
>JASBTH010000349.1 GCA_030148525.1 Saprospiraceae bacterium
GCCGTCAGCCGTCAGCCGTCAGCCGTCAGCCGTCAGCCGTCAGCCGTCAGCCGTCAGCCGTCAGCCGTCAGCCGTCAGCCGTCAGCCGTCAGCCGTCAGCCGTCAGCCGTCAGCCGTCCTTCCTCAGATTCACCAGCAACGATATAACGTGCGAATACCCGTTATCCAATCCCGTTTGGTCGCTGAAGGCGTAGTCGAGCTGCAGGGCTGAAAAGGCAAAACCCACGCCCAGGCTGGGACGTGCCTGCCAGCTCTGCGTCCCGCCAAAGCCTGATATCTCCTGGAATTGATTCACCCCGGCACGCAGGAAAATAAATTGGTCGTAATCGGCTTCAATGCCAAAGGCGGGGTCGATGCTGACGGGGTCGCCGGAGATGAGCACGTTGCGTTGGCCATCCGTGGTTAGGTTTATATCCAGTTCGGGTGTAATACCAACCTGGTTGAGCTGGAATCGCCGGGCCACGCCCAAGATGAGGGTGGGTTTGGTCACCTCGACACTGTTGATGGGGATTTCGTTATTCGTGAGGGAGAGTGTTTCTTTTTCCTCATCCGTAAAGTCGAATGACCAGGCATTGAAGGTCGATGTGAGGTCACGCCCGACGGCGGCAAAGGACCAGGGGCCACGGTGGTATTGCAGGCCCACGTCGATACCAAATCCCCACGAGCGGGCGAAGGGGCCAATGATCCGGTGAATGACTTTGATGTTGCCACCAATAAGTAAACGCCCCTCCCGGACATTCAAAGGCTGCGCGTAGCTGGCCAAAAAGGCGTAATCCGCCGCGGAAAACTCGCTGACGTTATCAAAATTGACGGTTCCGTCGGCCTCGTATAAAGAGAGGGTATTCGGAATGTCATCAATGCCAAAACGAATAAAGCTCAGGGCTATCCGGCGTCCCCCTTTCCACTCGGGCAGGATGACCCCAGCGTAATCAAATTTACCCACTCCGGCAAACCATTCGTTGTGCATGGCCCCGATCTGAATGCCGGCCAGGTCAGTATTCCCGATCAATCCCGCCGGATTCCAGGCCGTTGAGGTCACATCATCGGTGCGGGCGATCACCGCATTCCCCAAACCTTGAGCACGCGCCCCTACGCCGATCGACAAGAATTCATTGCTGAATTTTTGACTACGGCCAGAGGTGCAGATTGCGATCAGAATAATAAAAAGTGTAAGTGTTCGCTTCATTCGTGGGTTGTGTACTTGAATCTTTTCCTTCAAACGATGCATTTCACTTGCGAGTATACGGAATGGATTCCGTTAAGGTAATCACTTTCATCAGTCGCTATCGCTTGTGCCCGATGTTGGAAACCTCATCCTTTGCTTTGGGGATAAAAGCGTCCCGCGATCCAGTCGTGCGGCGGATCAAGATTGTTTATTCACCGAAGAAAATACATTCTTATATTCCGTACCTAACGGCACGGTTTACTTTATCCGTTTTTAATTTCTACCCATATTTGGTCCCTAACGGGACCCCTTCAGGCGCCCCTTTAGGGGCATAATATGGGTAGAAACGTAAACGGAAAAGTTGACGAGCGTGCCGTTAGGTACGCAATGTGTTCGCCCTCCAAAGGACCGATCGGCTTTAATGATTATTGACCCTCGTCACTAGAGGATCGCGCACCATTCTACTTCTGATTTCTGACCTCTGACTTCTGACTTCTGACCTCTGATTTCTGATCTTCTTCATCCGTGATCTGATCACGCATATCGCGATTGATGGCAATACTGGCATTGAGCTCGTACCCGATCAGGATGGATAAGGCGTTTAGTTGCATCCAAAGCATTATCACGATGATGGTCCCGATTGACCCATACAACTCGTTGTAGGTGTTGAAGTTATTGACGTAGCTGGAGAAAAGGACGGAGGTCGTCAGGCAAAGGGTCGTCGCCAAAGCGGCTCCGGGAGTAAACATTTTAAACTTCCTGCGCGTAGCGGCACCAAACCGGTGGATTGCGGCAATACCAAAGTAGTACAGAGCCAAAATGATGAGCCAGCGTAAAAAATTGAGCAAGAACGCAGTGAGGCGATCCAATTCGACTAATTCGTTGAGTTTGTTGATACCGAAATCGCCCAGAATCATCAACACGATGGCAATGACCAGCAAAAAACCAATGGAAAAGGTGAGCCAAATAGCGATCAGTCGTTTGCGCAGCGGGTGGCGGTTTTTAAAGGTCGTACTATAGCTTTTACTGAAACCCCGCATCAGCATGATCATTCCGTTGGAGCTGAAGAAGATGGCCATAAAGAAACCTACTGATAGTAAGCCCACCCGGGGATTGGAGGTGATATCCTCAATGAAGTTGAACAGACGGTCACCGGCAATACCAGGCATAATATTCCCAATCTCCTCTTGCAGGAACTGATCAAAATCTTCGCCTTGCGGCAAATACCTGAGAAAGTACTGCTTGAGGTAGGGCAGGAGGGTGAACAGCACCATAATGGACGGAAAGAGCGACAGAAAAAAACTAAAAGCGGCCGAATTGGCACGAACAAAGAGGTCGAACTGCCGGATTTCCCGCACCGTAAAAACGAGTACATCGTAAATAGGGACCTTGAAAAAACCAGGCAGGGAATGCCGTTTTGACCAACGGATCAGTCCCAGCAGAGCAGGGTGCCGCTTTATCTTTTGCCGCCAGGCTTTTACGATATGTCGGAGGTTTTTCAAGAGTCGAAGAAAGATTCCAGTTTGCTGCCTAACACTGCGGGAACCGGAACGGTTTTGTTGGTGTCCATATCGACGAAGCACAGCTTGACACTGCCCCCATTGACCAGCTTATTCTTTTCGTTAAAGATATCGACATGAAAGGTAATAAACCGGTCGGGCATTTTACGCAGTGTGGTGCGAATGGTCAATAATTCATCGTAGCGGGCCGGACGAACGAATCGCATTTGCAAGCTCATCACCGGCATCATTACACGGTGTTCATCTTCCAGGGCCCGGTAGGTGAGTCCCAGCGAGCGCAACATTTCTACCCGGCCAATCTCGTAATAGGCCGGATAGTGGCCGTAATACAGATAGCCCATCTGGTCGGTTTCTCCGTAGCGTACCCGCTTATGATAGTCGTGTGAAAACATAGTCTTTGTGTTATATCGAAGCCCGCTGAATCGGGCAAGTCATACAATGAGAGCCGCCACGTGCCCGGGATAATTCGTTGGAAGGCAGGGTTATGATGGTGTTTTCCAATTGGCGGGGATCCAGGCTCCCCGCTTCGACCCGGGCCAGGAAGTCTTGGGCGTGCAGGATATCGTAACCGGCTTCGCGGAAAGCCACTTCCGTATGGGGGTTACGGTCGTAAGTCAGGGCTATACCGGGACGCAGAGCTACGAGGTTGCAGCCATCGGTCCACTGCTCGCGTTCCTGATAGGGAGATTCTCCGTTTCCACTCGGAATAAAGGCCATATTGGAGTTGATCTCACAAGTGATGAATTCCTTGATGCTGGAGTATGGACGTGCCGTGCCGTTTTGCCGGAATACCTCCACCGTGGAGCTGATGCCTTCCGAAACGATGGGCATATACCCTACCATATGGTTGTAGTTGATCTGGGTGAAGATGGTGTCGATGTGCATGAATGACCGGTCGGCGGGAATGTTCACCTGCACTACGTTTTTGACCACTCCATCCCGGAAGAGCCGATCCTTCAGAGCGTGAATGCCGTAGGCAGTAGTGCGTTCACTACTACCAATCAGCAAGAAATCCTTATCGAGCAGCATCATATCCCCGCCTTCGATGGAAACAGTTTCTCCCTTGCGGCTGGGCGGAAATTCATCGATATGGTTTAGGTTGATCAGTTTCTTTTTTTGCCTCAGATCCTGAAACAAGGGGTGGGAGGAGAAGATAAAGCGGGTCAGGAAGTTTTCGCGATAGCGAGCTTCCTTTGCGGCCTTAGTGATGATCACGTGATCATTCACCATCACCGCGATATCACGGGTGAAGATGAAGTTGGGAATGGGGTCGAACAGGATATAGTCTTGGGTCTTGTAATAGCCGGTGATCAAAACCTGGCTGAGTTCCTGGTTGGATAATCCTTTCAGCAGCAGGCGGGCCGAGTTGGGAAGCTCTTCGTAATCGGTGATCATATCGAGCATTTCCTCCTTGGTGTCGGGCGCGGCTTCCAGGGCTTCGTAGAGCAGGTCTTCGATCTCCAATACGCTCTCCTTACCCAGGAAAGTTTCGAGTACCCGGCGGAATATATCGTGCTCCTGCTGCATGGATGGCAGGTACACTATATCATCGAAGAGCAATTCTTCGGCTCGTTTAGGGGAGATACGGGAAATACCTTCATCGGGGCGATGTATGATCACTCTTTGCAAGGTGCCGATCTCAGAATTTACAAATAAATTGGTCGTACTCATACAGACAGATTGGAGGGAGTTCCCTCAGGGGGTAATCAGCCGCTCAATTTCGTAGATCGAATTGATCTTACCGGCGAATATACAGTAAAAATCAGGTTGACTGTGTCGCTTACTAATCTCCGTAGGACGTCCGTCATCCACAAAGTTTGCCCGCAGTTTACTCTTGATGGTAAACATCGATTGGAAATACTGAACCCGTGCTTCCTCGCGTAAGTAATGCCGGATCTGTTTGATCATTTTCACCGCATGACTCGCCGGTCGGTGGGGGCAGCCCAGGCAGTTGGCCGGAGCCCCCGGACTGCAGTCTGATCGTTTTTTCTGGCAGGCAAAAGCAGGAGCGGGATCGTAGCTGACCTGATGGTGGGTATAGGCCACCGACGAAAGCGACAACAGTCCGCTTTTGCCGTAAGGCATGATCGACGCAAAAGGCCCATCCATAACAGTGAGGCCAGTTTCTTCGAAACCCGGAATGTGCACAAATACCATTTCTGATATTTCGTGCATCAGATCGATCAGAGGCAACCCGAAGCATTGTAAAACACCATTAGTAGCTGCATAGGTGGCGTTGACGACCAGGGGGGTGCGCACGGTTAAGGGGGTTGCTGCCCGGCATTCGATAAGCCATTCCTCACCCTGGATATCGGCCTGAACGACCTGCGCCTCACATAGGATACTGCACTTGTCTTCCGACAAAATTTGCTGCCGGTAATAGTCGGCCAGTAAAAAGGGATCGAAGGTATATTCCACGGTGCGATAGAGGGCTTCCAGCCGGTCGAAGCGAATCAGGGGATGCTCGGTTATCCGTTCGCAGGGCAGGTTCAGGTAGGCACAAAAACGCTCGAATTGCTGGGCATCGGTAAATGAGCCATACCGGTCAATACCGTAGTATTTATTGAATTGGGTGTGCACCATGGCCTGGTGATCGCGGGTAAAGCGCTCCTTATGGTCGTCGGACATGCGGGCCGTAGCTACCGAGCGAGGGTAGTGATAGCCTCCGTGTAAACGAGCCTGGTTCACAATGGAAGCCTTGGTGAGGAGGAACGGCTCTTTCTCGATTAGTAACACCCGTCTTTGCTGAGTACGGGCGAGGTGAAGGGCAGCATAGACCCCAAACAAGCCGCCGCCAATTACCACGGCATCATATGACTCGGTCGGCTGGGGCATGGCGTTGGTGTAGAGCGTGTAATTCGTCGAACCAGGGGGAAGCGGGCAAGGCCTGCATTTGTTCGACGGTATTCAGATTATTGATCAATTGCTTGCGGTTGCGTCCGCCGAGGATAAGCCCTTGTATTCCGGGGCTATGCACGCCGAATAGCAGGGCTGCCTGGTAAAAGGCCTGGAGGCTTGGTGCATCCGTGTGTTGTTCCCAGTCTTTTTGCAGGGCCAGCAACTCTTTTATCAGGGGAGGCGTATCCGGTTGTTCTTTTCCCGAACGGGCGACCAGTGAGCTATCGCTGCGGTATTTACCGGCATCAAGCTTAAGCCCTCCGGCATTGAGGCCGTATGCAAATACCCGGCAGGCATCGGCCAGACTCCCGTAGCGCGGTCGGTCGGAATAAAGGAGGTTGTGCTTGAGCTGCAGCCAGGGAGTACTAAGCTCGTATTTTGTAAGGAAAGGTTGGTAGACTTCCGGGTGCTTCAGTCCGGAAAAACCAATATTGAGCCCCGTTTTTCGAATACGGCTCAGAGTGACTATGCTCTCCTCTATGGCTTCGGGCTCAGATCGGTTATCCCAGTGAATCATAAAACAGGCGAGGTTGTCACCAAAATGTTGCCGGTAGTGTTCCAGATTGAAGAGTAGAAAGGAGGGCGTCAGGTTGTGGTCGGGGGTAAACATATTGTCGAGGCTGCCCACCTTCATGCACACCTGCAGGTCGCTGACCCCATTGGCCTGAATCCACTGCCTTAGTATGGTTTCGCTGGCGCGAAAATCCTCAGGCCGTTTGTTAATAGGGTAATTGGTCGCCGCATCAACGAGTCGGTGCCCCCGTCCGTAAAAGGTATCGAGTAATTCGTAGCAGTCTTGCGCAGGAGTGGTCCAGCCCCACATGGCCGTACCCAGCATGAGATCCATACAGATGGCTTTTTGCGAAAGCTACAGCATACCCCGTGCTTTACCAAATCGCTTGAGGTCGCGCATGGATTGCAAGTAGCGTTTAGCAAGGGGCAGAATTTTCACCTTAGAGCTACCGGCATCATCGGTCCAGGTGACCGGCAACTCACAGATCTTCAGGTCGAGCCATTCGGCAACAGTGAGCAATTCGGTGGAGAAAAACCATCCGTCGTTCCGAGCTCCGTTGTCCATGAGGCGATCCAGATGCTGGCGTTTCAGGAATTTGAAGCCGCACATGCCATCGGAAAAGGCAACGCCCAGATACCATTTCAGGATGATATTGAAGCCACGGGAAGAGATTTCTCTTTTCAACGGGCGGTTGATGACTCTGGCGTCGGGATGCAGTCGGGAGGCGTATACGAGGTCGCAGCCACCCTGGGACAGCCGGTTGTAGGTCTCCGGGAAGTGGTCCAGGTCAGTAGCCAGGTCGAGATCCATATAACCCACGATATCGGCCTGCGATTGTCCCCAGGCGGTTTTAAGGGCCAGGCCTACACCACGGCGGGGCACCTTCACCAGGCGGACATTGGCAAATTCCTGTTCGAGTTCGCGGGCCAGGTCGGGCGTCGCGTCGGTGGAGCCGTTGTCGGCGATCAGAATTTGCCATTGGTGTTGATCCGGATAATGCTTTCGCAAAAAAGCGTGCAGGATACCTATCTGTTGGTGCAGCGTAGCTTCCTCGTCGAGCACCGGAATGGTCACATCGAAGGTCATGATGGATGGTTTTGGAGCACCGGCAAGATAGAGAAACACCTCGTGGATTCTTACCTTTTTTTTGTACTTTGTAGACGATTCGGGGTACTTCGTCCAAAAGGAAAAACCCCTTCATTCATTAGTTGTTTCTTCTGGTATATGGGTTCCAAAAAGAAAAAATTTGCCGACATTCTCCTGCGGGCCATGCAATCGGTACCTGCCGACCGCTTTGATTATCTGGCGTTTCGCAAGGAATTGCGCAACCCGGCCTACGAATCCCGGGAGGATAAATATCAACAGGCTTTCGCGGCAGTAGCCAAGAACGGAGCTACGATGCACGACGCCCTGCAGATGGCCCGGTCAAGTGCCGATGCCCTGCAGGAAGAGGCCCGAAAATTTCGGGAAGTACTCGGAAAACAGCGGGAGGAAAAGGTTCGTATTCCGCAGGCACGGGCTGAACAAGTGGCACAGGAGATACGTAAAAAGAACGCGGAAATACAACGCCTGAAAAGTGAAGTGGAAGAGCTGCAGGTACAGCTTTCCCAGGATCAGGATGCTGCCGAAGAAGCAGCTGATACCATCCGGTCGACGGCCACTGACTTTCAATCCGCACTAACCCTGATGATGAATCAGGTGCAAGAAGACATTGAACACATCAAGAAACATTTGAGCGACTAGTCTATGAATACATCGTTTCAAGAATCTGCGAAACCCAAACCCTTTTGGAAACGTCCGGAAGGTGTAACGGGTATGATTTTTCTGATCGGACTGCTGGCTGGTGGCGGCTTTTTGCTGGCTACCTTTTTGCCGACCCTCATCGCTTTGGCTCAGAATGTAGTTTACCTGAGCCTGATGCTGCTGGTTATCGCCGCGCTGGCTTATGTCATTCTCGATCCGCGCATGCGCAAGCTTGTATGGTACATGTACAAAAGCGTGATGCGTTGGGTTACCGGTATTTTTGTAGAACTGGACCCTATCGGAATCCTTAAGAACTACGTATCAGACCTGAAGAACAAGCTAAGGGAGATGAACAAACAGATCTCCATGCTACGCGGTCAGATGCACAAGTTGCAGGAGATCATCCACAACAATAAAAAGGAGATCGAGAGCAACCTCGAACTGGCCTCTAAAGCCAAGGAGAACAATAAACGCTCTACCATGATCCTGAAGTCGCGAAAGGCCGGGCGCCTCCGCGAATCTAATATGCGCCTGGAGGATCTCTACCAGCGCATGGAGGTCATGTATCGGGTGCTGACCCGCATGTACGAGAATTCCCTGATCCTGAAGGAAGACATCCAGGACCAGGTTGCCATTAAGGAACAGGAGCGCAAAGCTATTCACGCTTCCCATAGCGCTATGAAGTCAGCTCAGAGCATCATGTCGGGCGATCCCGACCGTCGGGCCATGTTCGATGCGGCCATGGAAGCCGTTGCCGACGACGTAGCCAATAAGGTCGGAGAGATGGAGCGCTTCATGGATATGTCGAAGAACGTCATGGAATCCATCGACCTGCAGAATGGTATCTTCGAGGAAGAGGGCATTAAGATGCTGGAAAAATGGGAAAAGGAAGGAACCAGCCTGCTACTCGGCGAAGAAAAAGAATCGCTCCTCGAGAAGGCGAAGAACGAGCAGGACGTGCTCGATCTGAACGAACCCATCAAGGAGAAGGTCCGCACTACAGATCATAAGAACCAGTACGACAGTTTCTTCGACGCCGATTAACCTTCGGGACCGAACTGCTGCCTATTCTTGTCGGTAAGTACCATTGCCTACCATGGTCGACACTGCATTTCCCGACAAGAATGAGCAGCCGTCTACTTTAGGTCCGTGTGCCTGATTAGCACCATTTACGCTTTGCCCTCATCCTTTGCCAACTCTTGATCGTACTGATTTTACTGAAAGTGCCTCAAACCGCTGGTATTTCTTGGCCCTAAACATCGGTGCAGCTTATTGGGCAGATCGGTGTCAGGGCCAAGAAATACCAGCAGTAACCCCACACCCGCAGAAAGTATGGCTGTCCTCCCCCAGGCATACCGTTTACTAATTTTAGCTTTTCGTTTACACTAAAAGCGGTGGCCCGGCCCGTTAGGTAGTCATGAAATACCTGACTACCATCCTGTTTGCCGCGTTGAGCTTATCCCTGGCTGCCCAATCCTATAACACCGTTGCGGGGCTCCGTCTGGGTACGGAGTGGGGCCTCACCGTCAAGCAACGCGTCTACGACAACTGGACCGCTGAGATGCTGGTGCAGTCGAGCCTCGTGCGCGACGAGACCACGCTGACCATTCTGGCTGCCAACCACAACTCTATTCTATCGCGACACTTCAATATTTACGCTGGTGGCGGGATACACTTCGGCTGGGTAGGGGATACCCCTGCGGAAACGGCGGCCGAGGAAACGGGCAATCCGTTCGGCCTCGACGGGATCATCGGTCTGGAAATGACGATCGGTAACATCAATTTTTCCTACGATTTTAAGCCGGCCCTTAATCTGACCGGTGGTGAAAAGACCCTGTACACGCAGACGGCAGTGAGTATCCGTTATCGGTTCTGGAAGCGCGATAAGTTGTATTGGGAGAAGAGCAAACGCCGTCGGGAGCGGGAAAAGCGCCGTCGGCAGCGTCGTAAGAATTAGATCGCTCGGTCGCTGCGCTCCCTCGCTATTAGACCACTCAGGCCCGGTGGTCCCTCGTTTTTAGACCGTGAGCAAGCTCCCTTTTAGTAGTAAGACTGGCGCTCGATCCTTCCCTGGCTGCCGAAGCCCATACGGGCGAAGGGACTGCTGGATCGAGCTGAATCTCGCCTCCGAATAAGCTCCTATTTGCAAGAGTTCATACTGTGTGTTCCAGAACTAATTTGCGATTGGGCTTCCATAGCCGCCATGGCCTTCCTGGGCACTGAAACGTAGTGAAAGCGGTGGCTAAAGCGGCCCGCCCGCCAGGGCGCAACCAATGTCAATTAAAAATTAAAAACTAACCATTGAACATTGAGCATTCAACATTTTACCTACCGAACTAATTGACAATCAACCGTGTTAAGCCATTCGAAAGATTTTATTGGTAAAGTACTTGCTTCATAACGGGGTATTTTCTTATTTTTGCCCCGCTTTCAAATTGGTGGTTGTAGCTCAGTTGGTTAGAGCGCTGGATTGTGGTTCCAGAGGTCGCCGGTTCAAATCCGGTCTTCCACCCAAACAAAAAAGACCCTGCCTCTCCGGCGGGGTCTTTTTTTGTCCGGTCTTATCAAACGGGCCTTACTTCTTCCGCTGCTCCGCCAGCCACC
>JASBTH010000358.1 GCA_030148525.1 Saprospiraceae bacterium
CCCGAAGCATTACAGCCAAAATCGGTTCTCGCCAAACCCGGCGAGTCCTTCGTGGCCATTGAGCAACGGTTACTGCGCGCCGGTATCACCTTTCCTCTGATCGCCAAACCAGATATCGGCTATCGCGGTTTTCTGGTTCGCAAATTAAACTCACCTTCCGAACTGGAAGCTTACCTCGGGCGCTACAATATCGATTTCATTATTCAGGAGTTCCTGGACTATCCCGAAGAAGTCGGGATTTTCTACTACCGATTGCCCAATGAGCGGCGTGGAAAGGTCGTTTCGCTTACGCTAAAAGAATTCTTGTACATCTCCGGTGATGGCCGGTCGACCGTACGCGAGTTGATCGAGCAGAAACCCCGAGCCCTGCTGCAATTGGAAAACCTGGAAGAAACGCAGCCGGAGATTCTGACCCAAATCCCTGAATTTGGTGAAAAAGTACCCCTGAGTGTCATTGGTAATCATTCCAAAGGCACCCAATTCATCAATGGTAACCAGTACATCGACGAGCAATTAACCGATCAGTTTGATCAGGTCAGTAAAGCAATTAATGGCTTTCATTACGGTCGCTTTGATGTGAAATGCCAAAGCCTGGAAGCCCTGAAGGAAGGACGGGACTTCAAAATAATCGAGCTGAATGGTGCTTTTTCGGAGCCCACGCATATTTACGACGCCAGCCGTAGCTCCTATTGGAAAGCAGTTGCTACCATCATACGTCACTGGCGGCTGGTTCGGCGTATAGCCATGGCAAATCACGAGCGCGGTGTGCCGTTTATGCGAACCTCTGATATGCTTTCGGAATTGAAGTCATTTAAAAATTACCATCGCAAGATCAAGAATGCCGTGCAGGAAGAGGAACTCAACCGTCGCCAGGAGCGAACCTTAGCCCTGAGTCCCCGCCGGGGATAGACGCGCTTCTACACGGCCTTTCCACACAAATAACGTAACCAAAACCGATCCAGGATCCGTGCGATCACTAAGCAGGGCTTCTTCGTATTCGGTCGATAATCGCTGGTATGTCTCTTTCGGGATGTACACCTTCGATAGCCCCGGGGGTAAATCGAGAATAACTAAACTGGATTCCCGGTACCGTACCCTCGCCCGAACGTAAGGTCCTTCCGCTGGTTGTTGGGGAGTGAGTCCGGTGAGTTGCGGGCGGCCATCTATTTGCCGGAGCCGGGCGTAGAGGTAATCCCCTTTGCGTATAGCATCGGAATAGGTATACTCAGCCGGGAAATCGATGGACAGGTAATATCCGCGATAACTTTCCTGGGGGCTGGTAAGTGGGGTTTCCCAATCGTAAGCGATACCCTTGCGGACCACCGCTTTTTTCTGCCGGATCATATACACCGGGAACGACAGGTATAGGACGCACAGCCCACCAAACAGTAACAACTTGCCCGATCGATTCATACATCAGGTTTTGGTGGGTTCGGGAATGGGATTTCGAACCTGTTCAATAACTGGTTTCCCTTCCATAACGATCTGACCCATTCGTCGGCCAACACCTTCCACGATGATACCCTCCCATGTTTTACCACAGGCATTATGCAGGCGAGCCGTCGGGCCAAGGATGAGCCGTCCGCCGGGACGAATGGTGATCGTGCTGCCGGGGGGCATAGAAATGCGACTCTCGACCCGCAAATATCCCCCTTCAGCAATGATAAGGTTACCTTCGAGGTCCTTCGCTCCTCTCCAGGTAACGGAATCCTGAATAGTGATGGTTTTGTGTTCTGCCAGCCGGCACCACTTGCGTGCAATATACTTGCGATACCGAAAATCCTCGCTGGCCATGCGTTGGCGCACTTTACCTATCTGGCAGGGAGTCCAGGAATTTTGGAGAGCATTGTATTCCATGACGTTATTCGTAGCAGCAGTATCGCATGGTGAATCTTTGCTGCGATTCCAGCATGGATTTTTGCCGGAAGGCGTATCGGGGCAACCGTCATTTAACCAGCTGTGCGTCAGTGAATAAACGTGGCCTACTTCGTGGTTTAGAATGCCGCGGTAGCCCCAGGCCGGTTGTCCGGTTTCGTATAAGCCCGCGATCTTGATACCACCACCCACGGCTACTCCGACGCCATTTGCCGCATAGGTAGGGGAAGCGATACTGTCGGGGTGGTGGGGCATCACGAAAATATTCAGCACGCTATCCCTTTGCAGGCCGTATTTTTCAAAAACGCGAGTGTCGTACAGGTTCTGATTCCGGCCCCGGTGGATGTAGTAAAAAAGCTCATTGTCGAAGTGGCTGTACACTCCTCCTGCCTCCGGGTAATCGGGATGTGTGGTTAAGGAGAGTTTAAGTCGGGTAGGGATCAGAGGTAGGGGGTCGCCGTAGGGCAACCACGATTGATTGTTTTCTTTCAGGTCTTTATTTGCCGATAGCAACCATCCGTACACAAATTCCCGAGCTTCTTTACCGTAGTAATTGCTGGCACTATCGGTGGTATTCATGAAATGTACATTGATGCGGATTTCCCGCACCGGGTAATGGTCCAGGTTGCTGGTGTCGGGTATGTAGTCCCGGTACGTACCGTAGGTATCGGGTCGGAACGAAACAATGCGTGGACCGCGCTGAGAACTGCTGTCCACGGGAGAGTCCACCACACGCCAGATATCCTGGGAGGTGGCAAAACGAGTAACGCGCTTGGGTGTGCAAGCAAGGAGTCCGATCAGGCAACTAATAAAAAAGAGAAAGCGGTGCATATATTTGGAGTCTAACAAGTCGCTCCCAAGGTAGGGAATCAGACCGGGACCTGAAAATGCCGCTACCAACTGCCGCCGGCACCGCCACCGCCGAAGCCGCCACCACCGAAGCCGCCGAAGCCGCCACCGCCTCCGGACCAGCCGCCGCCGCCACCGCCGCCAGACCAACCGCCACCGCCGGGAATGACAACCCAACCGCCCCCGCTGCGCCGACGACGGCCACGGCGACCGAAATCGTC
>JASBTH010000387.1 GCA_030148525.1 Saprospiraceae bacterium
TGGCAAAGCCGCGTGGCCCAATTCGACTTACCCACCCGCCACATTTATTTGACCGATGCACAATCCACCGAGATTATGAAAAAATTCAATTTGCGGGGTTTTCCCAGCCATTTATTCTTCGATGCCGATGGGCAGTATTTCCCAGACGTGGTTCATTCGATCGGACGAGCGGAGCTGGATGTCTTTGAAGAGTACTTAGGGAATTGATAATTATTAATTTTTAGTTCATAATTTTTAATGAAGCACTTAGGAAAACTGAAGATTTTGGATTTTGGATTTTGGATTAAAGCTAAAGGTAATGGCGAGTAGCCTACGCCAACGCACGTCAGGAAACCCAACCCAATAATTAAAAATTCAAAATCAAAAATTCAAAATTATTATTGGCGAATAGCCCCGACCAAGAAATTTCAAGAATGGTAATCGAATAATTAAAAATCAAAAATTAATAATTCAAAATTATTAAAAAAATCCGCTCATCTGCTGCTGCAAAGCAAACGCTGCATTACGCGCATCCTTCGCGAAGTCGCGGCCGTTCCCCGCGTAGATGATACCGCGGGAGGAGTTTATGAGTAAGCCCCCGCCATCGTCCGTGCGGCCGTGTTGGATGACCGCTTCCAGGTCGCCACCCTGGGCGCCCACGCCGGGCACGAGGAAGAAAGATTCGGGAGCCAGGGCGCGTACTTCGGACATGCGTTCGGGGTGTGTGGCCCCGATCACGAACATCAGGTTGTCGGGGGTACCCCAGGTTTGAGCGGTGGTCAGTACCCGCTGGTACAGCGCCTGACCGTCGGCATCGCGGATCAACTGAAAATCGGAGCTGCCGGTATTGGAGGTGAGTCCGAGGAGGATCACCCATTTTTCTTCGAATTCCAGGAAAGGCGATACGGAGTCAACGCCCATGTAGGGAGCAACCGTTACCGCATCAAAATCCATGGTGCTGAAGAAAGCACGGGCATACATGCGGGAGGTATTCCCGATATCACCCCGCTTGGCATCGGCAATAGTGAAGTGGGTATCGGGGATGTATTCCAGGGTTTTCTCCAGGGCGTGCCAGCCAGCGGGGCCCATGGCTTCATAGAAGGCAATATTAGGTTTATAGGCCACACACAGGTCGTGGGTGGCATCGATAATTGCCTTATTGAAGGTAAAGATAGGGTCGGGCTCGGAACGAAGGTGTTCGGGGATGCGCAGTGGATCCGTGTCCAGCCCGATGCATAAATACGATTGGCGCTCCACGATGAAGCGGGTGAGGTCAGCTTTGGTCATGCGTTATTTGCCTATTCCATTAATGGCTTCAACTCCGGTCACTTCCGGGACTTTTCCCATGATAGACTGCTCGATGCCGCCCTTCATGGTCATCATCGACATATTACAATTCACGCAGGTTCCTAACCATTTGATGCGGACAATATTTTCGTCCGTGACATCGACAACTTCCACATTGCCTCCGTCGACCTTGAGGTGGGGACGCACATCATCCAGGGCCGCATCAATACGTTGGATCAGTTCTTCTTTCTCTGCCACGGCCATGTTTTCTGTTTTGAACGTTTACTACAAATAACGCAATTAAACCGGCATCGAAGGAATCAATATCCGAATCTCTTCTTCGCCAGCTTACTATATCAACCAGATCAACAACCCAAAAAGTTCTAAACGGTCGATTTATTCCTTCATGGATACGATCTGCGTCGGTCCGAGGGTCTCGTTCCGTACGGCGATCTGCCGGGCTGCGCTGCGCGCTACCTCCAGAAAGGGCTCTTTGCCGGGGTGCTCGTCGCGAGCCACTACAGGTGTACCTTCGTCGCCGCCTTCGCGAATGCCCTGCACCAGCGGCACCTGTCCCAGCACCACCGTATTCGCCATTTTGGCCAATTTCTTACCGCCACCCTGACCGAACAGGTAGTATTTATGATCGGGTAATTCCTCCGGAGTGAACCACGACATATTCTCCACGACACCGAGGATCGGTACATTGACCGAAGGCAGACGGAACATATTCATCGCCTTGACGGCATCGGCTACTGCTACCTCCTGCGGAGTCGTCACCATGATGGCTCCCGTCAAGGGTACGGTCTGTACCAGGGTAAGCTGAATGTCGCCCGTACCCGGCGGCAGGTCGATCACCAGGTAATCCAGTGGCGGCCAGATAGTATCGTTGATAAATTGCTTGATAATGCCCGCCAGACGGGGTCCGCGAAGTACCACCGCTTGTTCGGGCTCAATGATAAATCCGATGGACATCACCGGCATACCCAGTGCTTCCAGTGGCTTGATCTTGGGTTGCCCGTACATATCCTGTACCTGCGGGCGCTGTCCCTGCAAGCCGAGCATGGTGGGCAGGGACGGTCCGTAGAGATCGGCATCCATCAGGCCCACCTTGGCGCCCAGTTCTTTCAATCCGAGCGCCAGATTGGTGGCGACGGTAGATTTACCCACGCCCCCTTTTCCGGAAGCGACAGCAATGATATTTTTCACGTGCGGCAGGGCCCGTGGTGGACCCTGTTTGGCCTGATCGGCCTGAGTCATCATGTGCACGTGCACGTCGGCCTCCGGATATTCGTTCAGGATAGCCTCCTGACAGGCGAAGTTGAGATTCGATTTATACTCGCTGTTGAGAGAGGGTAATTCCAGTGTAAATCGCACATTAGGCGCATCGACCTCCAGGTCGCGCACCATATTGGCGGTGATCAAATCCTGGCCGGTATTCGGATCGGTAACTTTGGCGAGGGCTTTAACTATTCTACTGGTCTCCATATTGAACGTCCTTCTTTCTTTTTGCAGAGGTCAAAGCTACAACAATTCGCCGGAAGAAACAGTTTTCCCACCAGGTAAGGGCCTTCCTTTTAGTTTTGCTTTCGCAAAAAAAAGCCCGCCCACAAACCTCTGTCAGGTTGTAGGGTGTTCTGGCCTTTTACGTACATTTGCACCGCCATGAAAGTACACAACGACCTGAACAAATTACCCTCGTTTCGCAATGCCGTTGTGACCAT
Organism: Saprospiraceae bacterium; assembly: GCA_030148525.1. GTDB lineage: Bacteria > Bacteroidota > Bacteroidia > Chitinophagales > Saprospiraceae > DT-110. The sequence continues at coordinate 2,991 of JASBTH010000387.1, forward strand.
CGGTTCCTTCGATGGCGTGCACGAAGGACACCAGATGATCATTCGCAAAATGAATCGCCTCGCCCGCGATATCGATGGGGAAAGTGTCCTCATCACCTTCCACCCCCACCCCCGACTGATCATCTATCCCAAGGATGATTCTCTGCAACTCATCACCACCATCGACGAGAAGATACAGTTGCTCGAACGCTATGAACTCGATCACGTGGTGGTCGTTCCGTTTACGGTCGAATTCTCCCAGCAATCGGCCGATGAATACATACAACAGTTCCTCGTTAACCGCTTTCAACCCCACACCATTGTCATCGGTTACGATCATCGCTTCGGGGCCGGACGCCAGGGCGACATCAACTACCTGAAAGCCCACGGTGAGGAATCGGGTTTTGAGGTCGTTGAGATCAAAAAACACGAGATTGAGGATATTGCCATCAGCTCCACCAAAATCCGCAAGGCGCTGGAACAAGGAAAGGTCGAGGATGCTGCCCGCCTGTTGGGACACTATTTCACCCTGACCGGCACGGTCGTTCACGGCCAACAGATTGGGAATAAAATCGGCTTCCCCACCGCTAATCTGGAGGTTAGCCAGCCCCAGAAACTCATACCCCCCAATGGTATTTACGCCGTACGGGTACACCATCACGATAAGATCTACGGAGGTATGCTCTACATCGGTGACCGGCCCACCCTTAAGGAGTATAATAATCAGACCATTGAGGTCAATGTGTTCCAGTTTGATCAGGAGATCTACGGCGATAAGCTGAAACTGGAATTAGTTGGTTTCATTCGGTCCGATAGTGAATTCAAAGGATTGGAAGCCCTGAGCCAACAATTGGAGCGGGACCGGGAATCTGCACTGCAAAAACTGAAAAACCTGCAAGAGCAAGCTGCTGAATCCGCTAAGGCTAAACCGACCGTCAACGTGGTCATCCTTAACTACAATGGCCGCCAGTGGCTGGAGAAGTTCCTGCCGGTGCTGCGGGAGACCACCTACGCTCCCTGTCACCTCATCGTAGCCGATAATGGTAGTTCGGACGACTCACTCCAGTTCCTGGCCGAGACCCACCCCGATATTCGGCGCATCGACCTGGGCGGTAATCATGGTTTCGCCAAGGGGTACAACCTGGCCCTGGACCGGGTGGACGGCGACTACACCATTCTGCTGAATTCCGACGTAGAGGTGACCCCCGACTGGATCGAGCCCATGATCGAACTCATGGAGCGGGATGCGACCATCGCCGCCTGTCAACCTAAGATCCGGTCTTACCACCAAAAGGATCACTTCGAATACGCCGGAGCGGCCGGTGGGTGGCTCGATATATTGGGTTACCCCTTCTGTCGGGGACGCATCTTTTCGGTGACCGAACCCGATACCGGGCAGTACGATGGCACGCAGGAGATCTTCTGGGCCACGGGTGCGGCCCTCTGCATCCGGTCGCGATTATTCAAGCAAATCGGCGGCTTCGATCCCGACTACTTTGCCCACGCCGAAGAGATTGATCTTTGCTGGCGGTTGAAGCGGGCCGGTTACAAGATCATGGTACGACCCCGGTCGCTAGTGTACCACGTTGGAGGTGGCACCCTGCAGTATAATACCCCGGGCAAGACCTACCTCAATTTCAGGAACACCCTGTTCACCATTCTCAAAAACGAACCGGTCACCAAGTTGCTCTGGCTCCTGCCCCTCCGTTTTGCGTTGGACTTCCTGGCCGGTGCCTTGTTTTTAGCCCAGGGAAAGTTCAGCCATATACGCTCCATTGTCAGAGCTCATTGGTCGTTCCTGCCAAAGGTCCGCCACACCTGGCGCAAGCGCAAGCAATGCCAGGAATGGATCGACCAGTGTAGTATTAGTGATACCCCTAACCTCACAGCGCAGCACCGGCGTAGCATCGTCTGGCAATTTTACGTGCGGGGTATACGCCGTTTTAATCAATTATAGCAGGCTATGAAAACCACCGTAGATATCCTCTTTGAAGACGAGTCACTGATAGCCGTGTACAAACCGGCTGGCATGTTGAGTATCCCCGACCGGTATAAGCCCGATTTGCCCAATCTGCAAAAATGGCTGGAAGAGCGTTACGAAACCATCTTTACCGTGCACCGCCTCGATAAAGGCACCAGTGGAGTACTGTGCTTTGCAAAGACAGCCGAGGCCCATCGGTCCTTATCCCTGCAGTTTGAAAACCGGACAGTCCGTAAAATCTACCACGCTATCACCGATGGGTTTCCGCCTGAGGAATCAGGGACCATTGACCGGCCATTGGCCGCCCACCCCGGCAAGCCCGGCCTGATGGTGGTCCACGCTAAGGGTAAACCCTCGGTAACCCACTACCAGGTGCTAAAACGGTATCGGAACCACGCTTTACTCTCCCTCGAACTGGAGACGGGGCGCACCCACCAGATCCGTGTCCATCTGGCAGAGATCGGTTGCCCCCTGTTGGTTGACCCGCAATACGGAAAGCAAGAGGCCTTCTTCCTGTCGAGTGTCAAGGCTCGTCGCTACCAACCCAATCGGCGTCAGGAGGAACGTCCTCTGATGGACCGACTTACACTCCACGCTGCCGAACTGACCATTGTCCACCCGGAAACCCAGGAGAATAAGACATTCAAAGCACCGTATCCCAAGGACTTTCGTGCGGTCTTAAATCAACTCGACAAATGGGGGTTATAAGGTACTGGGTAGTAGGTATAGGGTATTTAGAATAAAGTCCTTATACCATATACCAAATAAAACCTGAGGTATTGGCATCCGGAATGCAGACTTGACTTATTTTTGTGGTCATGTCACAAGCAACGAGAACATCCTGGGGACTGGCACTGTTGGGTGCCCTTTTTTACCTGCCTTTTCTGGGGGGTGTCCACCTTTTTGACTGGGACGAGATCAATTTCGCCGAGATTGCCCGGGAAATGATCGTATTAGACGAATACTTCCGTCCGTACATCAACTACCAGCCCTTCTGGGAAAAGCCACCTCTTTTCATCTGGATGCAGGTGATATCCATGAAGCTGTTCGGTGTAGGGGAATATGCGGCCCGCTTTCCCAATGCCCTGTGTGGTATCCTCACGCTGATAATCCTCTACCGCATGGGCAGGCGGCTGTACGACCACCGGTTCGGGCTGATCTGGGCGATCACGTATTTCGGAACAGTACTGCCTTTTTTGTATTTCAAATCGGGCATTATCGACCCCTGGTTCAACCTCTTCATCTTCGGAGGCATCTACCTGTTTATTCTTTTCCACTGGCGTAAAAACGGCAGTTCTCTGGAACTCCACCGTCACCCCTATGTATACCTGTTCTGGGGTGGCGTGATTATTGGGCTGGGCATCCTGACCAAGGGTCCGGTAGCCTTTTTGCTGGCGGCCCTGACCTTTGGGGTTTATTGGGTATACAAACGTTTCCGCTTCTACGTTTCGGTGCCGGAATTTCTGGGGTTCACCTTTTCTGCCCTGATCGTGACGGGAGCCTGGTTCGGTCTGGAGACCCTGCGCAACGGCACCTGGTTTATGGAGCAATTTATCAGCTATCAGGCCGAGTTGTTCAGCTCGTCGGTAGCTGGTCATAAAGGCTTTCCCGGTTACCATTTTGTGGTACTCTTAATCGGCTGTTTCCCGGCCTCGATCTTCGCAATCCGCGGACTGTGGAATAGTGACCCGGCAGATACGGATCACCAAAAGGATTTTCGTCGGTGGATGATCTATTTGATGGGGGTGGTGGTGATCTTGTTTTCCATTGTGCAGTCCAAGATCGTTCACTACAGTTCCCTGGCCTATTTCCCCCTCACCTTCCTGGCCGCCCAAACGGCCCGCCGACTGCTCGACAACCGTATTCCGCTCGGGCGTGCCATGCGCGCGGGGCTATGGGCCATTGGTGGCTTGTTCATGATCCTGATCCTGGCGTTGCCTTTTGCCGGAAGGCAGGCAGAACAACTGGCCACCTTATTCGATGATCCTTTTGCGCAAGCAAACCTGGAGGCCAACGTATATTGGAGTGGATGGGAAGTACTTCCGGCCATCCTACTGGTAATGGTCATATTTCTTTTTTTACGACACCACAATCGGGAACGCAGGTGGGAAGGCTTCCTGACCCTCTACATTGGCACGGGGATATTCGTATTCCTGACCCTGGTTTGCTTCATCAAACGCATTGAGGGGTATTCCCAGCGAGCGGCCATCGAGTTTTATGAAGAGCGCCAGGACGAGTCGTGCTACGTCATTACGCACGCCTTTAAATCGTATGCTCATCTGTTCTACAGCCGCAAACGACCGGTTACCGATGAGCGAAGCTACAATAAGGAATGGCTACTGACCGGACCAGTGGATCGCGATGTGTACGTAGTTTCCAAGATCCACAGGGCCGATGAACTCGGGGCTTATCCTGAACTGGTCGAAATCGGACGAAAAAACGGCTTCGTGTTCTTCCATCGACCACCTCCCGGAACGGACCGGTAATCGACATGTTTGGCTTTACTTTTTTATCGTGAGGTTGGGCATGATTGATTTTGTAAAATGTGGTTAATCAAAGCCCAACCCCAGGTACAGAAGAGTAGATATGGGGGTATTTGGATTTAAGCAAGTCATATTACCTTCTACCCTATACCCAATACAATGTGAGGTAGTAACCCTCCGTCATTTATCAAATAGGTCGGTCACAACCTTACGTTTTTTTAGTACCTTTATTATAACCTCTGCGACAATAAGTACATTTTAGAGCGTGTTTGGGATTTATCCTTTGGACTGCAAATGTCTATTATACCGACAACGA
>JASBTH010000390.1 GCA_030148525.1 Saprospiraceae bacterium
AATCCGAAAGAGACCGCTTTTTCCAGATGGAAGAAGGCATCACCCGGCAATTCCAGCATGGCGTAGGTACAAGCCAGGTTGAAATGGGTGCTGGGGTTTTCGTAATTATCGTGCAGGGATTCCTGGAAGGCCTCCACGGCACCCAGGTAATCGTGCTGGCGGAACTTGCGGATACCGAGCTGGCGGTACGGATCGCGGCGTTCGCTGAGGTCATTGGGCAGTGGTGGGGGCGCAGCCTGTTCGTCGTAAGTATCCGGAGCGGCTTCGCGGGGCGGATCGTACAGGCGCTGGGCCCGGAAGTGGGCCCGGTTGTACTTGGCGTCAAAATCAGACTGGGGCATAACGAAGAACAGCACAGCGTCAATAAAACCCAATAAGGCAGGTATCATTACGGCGGGTGCATTCTCCTCGATGGTGATCATCATCGTGAAGAAGAATAAAGCCAGGTGTAAAACACCCTGAGCTTTTTTCCCCAAATAGAAGCGATGTACGCCGAAAATCCCCAACATGAGGGCGAGGGTTCCGGCAACCGTTTTATTCTTCATGCTTTTCCTCGATTCTGTAGTGAGCGCTATTTCCATACTTGTAACGTAAATTAGGGCGATTTAGGTTAATTATATAAGAAATACCCACGTTTGACGACCAGTTTTAGATGAACGGTTACAATTTCTAGCCTAAACCCGACCCATGGTTTCCAACCAACGACGAAATACGGTCGTTCACCGATCTTTGTTGGCCGGCCCTGGTAATCCCCACACATTTGAACCATCACCAAAACAAACGGAATTATGAAACGATCTATTTGGCTTGTCCTGGTTATTGGTCTGATGTTGTCATCCTGTGTGGTACTGTCCTTTCATCCCCTGTATACTCCGGAGACGGTGGCCTTCCGGCAAGACCTGGTTGGTACCTGGCATATGAACGAGGACGAAACCTGGAATTTCACAGCCCTGGATGGGGAATTGCCGGGGTACTACCTGACGCACATTTCCGACCGGGATACGGCCATGTATAATGTGCATTTAGTCCAATTGAATGATTATTTTTTCCTCGACATATCACCTGACCTGAGTGAAACCACCCAAGTGTTGTCGCATCCGTATCCACTACATAGCTTTTACAAGCTCGAGTTTTTGCCGAATGGCGATATGACCATTTACATTTTCGATAGCGATTATCTGAAACAGTTGTTCGAGCAACGCAAGATTCGCATCAAACACGAATACTCGGAGGAGGATGAGACCTACGTGCTGACCGCACCAACCAGCGAATTGCAGGCTTTTATTCTGAAATACGCGGATGATCCCAAGGCCTTCATTGAGCCGGGAACCCTGAAGCGTATCCAATAATTGAAATGGATGTCAATCCTCTAGCTCCGCGGATCGACTTTTAATGGACCTAGAATTATTGCTTTTGCCCCGCAGCACTATCGGATCGTCCTGACATCTATGCACATTCTAAAACCTGGCAATGAGTAAATCCCCATCCTTACCTACGCGAATGATCCGGAACAACCACGTCCAGCACGGCTTGTTCTGGATCGTTTCGTACTACCTTTTGTATCGCCTGTTCCGGTATTCCGAGGAGACTACCCGTACTGACCTGATCTATACCCTCCTGTTTCACCTGAGTCTGGTGCCGGTCTTTTACGGGAACACCCGTTTATTGATCCCACAGTTTTTCCGCAAGGGCCGCTACTTCTGGTATCTGTTCAGCACGGCCCTGTTGCTCGTTCTCGGCGTTGCACTCAATCAGTTCATCTTTCGGTATGGTGCCGATTGGATATTCCCGGGTTATTACTTCATTTCGTATTACGGCTCCTGGCAGATTCTGCAGTTTATGGGGGCTTACTGGGCGGTGAGTACCCTGCTGAAATTATCGCGTTCCTGGTTCCTGGTGCGCGAACAGGAAAAACGCATCCAACAACTGGAGCAGGATCGCAGCATAGCGGAATTGAGGGCTTTGAAAGCTCAGCTGGATCCCCATTTTCTGTTCAACAGCCTCAACAATATCTACTCTCTGGCTCTGTACGAGGATAAGCGCACTCCCGAGGCCCTGCTCACGCTCTCCAACAATATGCGTTATGTACTGTACGAGTGCAATGCGGAGACGGTACCCCTGCAGCGCGAGATCGATCAGGTTCGGGATTATTTATCGCTCTTTCAGATGCGGTCCGATGTGGAGGTTGAGGTAGAGCTCAGGGTTGTGCTTTCGCAAAAAAAGGAACACATCCAGCCATTGCTCATTTTACCGCTGATCGAGAACGCCTGTAAGCACAGCCGGCCGAATGCGGAAGGCAACCACTTTATTCGGATCGCCATTCATCAGGAAGATCACACCCTGTCGGTCCGCTGCGCCAACAGCTATCAGGAAAAAGCCGGAAAGGTGCCAGGCGGCGTGGGCCTCAACAACCTTCGCCAACGACTCAAACTGTTGTTCCCCGGCACCTATAACCTTGAAACCCAATCAGTCAACGGCGTTTATACCGTACATTTGCACTGTCCAACCACATCCGCTAAGCTATGACCTGTCTTATAATCGACGACGAGCCATTGGCCATCAAGATCCTGGAAAAGTACCTCCAGGACCAGCCCGACTGGGAGTTGGTAAACACCTTTACCGACCCTATGGCCGGCTTGCATTTTTTGCGAAAGCAAAAAATAGACCTCCTGTTTCTCGATATTAATATGCCCGACCTGTCGGGCCTCCATCTGCTGCGCACCTTGCCCGATCCGCCCCTGACGGTACTTACTACAGCCTATCCCGAATACGCCGTGGAGAGCTACGAGTTCGAGGTTGCTGACTACCTCCTCAAGCCCTTTTCACTGCCCCGTTTTCTCCAGGCACTGCAAAAAGCCGAATCTCGAATGCAGACACAACCGGCTGCTGATAACTTTTTGGCCGTTCGGGCCGACCGCAAGCTGCATCGTTTACCCCACGAAGATATTCTGGTATTACAAGCTTTCGGCGACTACGTCAAGATAAACACCAGGGAGGGCAATCTAGCCCCTAAAGCCACCCTGTCCGAATTAGAGCAACGATTACCGACCCCACCGTTCATGCGCGTACACCGCGCCTGGATCGTCAATCGAAACTACGTGGAATACCTGGAAGGTAACCAGGTGATGATCCAGCAGACGGCCGTTCCCGTGAGTAAAGCATACCGGGAGGAAGTGGTGCGATGGTTGGAAGGCCACGGTTAACGCTACACGGGGGACGGCTTACGGCATGATTTGGGGAATTGGGGAATTGGGGAATTGGGGAATTGGGGAATTGGGGAATTGGGG
>JASBTH010000400.1 GCA_030148525.1 Saprospiraceae bacterium
CCCCAATCGAAAAAGCCAGAGGTGCCAAAATGGGCAGCATCATGGCCGTGGTAGCCAGGTTCGAGGTGATCTCAGTCAGGAAATTGACGGCGGCCACCAGGATCAGGAGTAGAGCCAACAAGGCAATACCTTGCAGGCTGGCCATTTGCTCGCCGATATAGACCGCCAGACCGCTGGACTGAAATCCTTCGGCCAGGGCAAGCCCACCACCAAACAACAATAGAATTCCCCAGGGAAGCTTTACTGCTTCTCCCCAGGTGATCAGCGCCCGACCATTTTTGGCGGAAGCCGGAATCAAAAACAAGCTCAGACCAGCACAAACGGCAATGATGGTATCATCGAGAGCCGGAATAAGTGGCTGGAGCAGGAAAGACCGGGAGATCCAGGCAATGGCCGTCAGGGCAAAGATCAATAACACCCGGCGTTCCTGCACCGAGATAGGCCCCAGAGAAGCCAGTTGCCGTTCAATTTCAGGGCGCCCCCCCGGAAAGCTTTCCATCTTCAGCGTGAAGGCCCGGTTGGTCAGATACCACCAACAGATTGCCAGCAAAACAATGGACACAGGTAACCCAAACATGATCCACTTGGAAAAGGAAATCTCCACGTCGTACAATTCGGAGAGAATTCCCGCAAGCACCAAATTAGGGGGTGTCCCGATCAGCGTCGACAATCCGCCAATGGATGCACTGTAGGCAATGGCCAACATCAGCATCTTGCCAAACAGCTTGTTCTCGTCTTCTTCAGTACCAGGATTATCTTTTAACTGGGTAATGATGGCCAGACCGATGGGAATCATCATCACGGAAGTAGCTGTATTGGAAATCCACATCGACAGGAAAGCAGTGGCCAGCATGAAGCCCAGTACAATGCGTTTCATACTGGTACCGATCAAATTGATGATCGACAGTGCGATGCGGCGATGAAGATTCCAGCGTTCAATGGCAATTGCCAGCATGAAGCCACCGATGTAGAGAAAAATGTATTTATGCCCGAAGGAAGCCGTGGTTTCGGACAATTCCAGCCCGCCGGTCAGAGGAAACAATACGATGGGCAACAGGGAGGTTACCGCAATGGGAATCGCCTCCGATATCCACCAGATGGCAATCCAAACCGTACTTGCCAGAACGGCATGCCCTTGCTCACTGAGACCGTCCAGGTCGACAAGCGTCAGGATGAGCACGAAGGACAGGGGCCCAAGGATTAAACCCAGCCACTGATTCGGCTTACGAGTAGGTATTTTGGCAGTTGTTTTTGCTGTCTTATTCATCAACGGTACTTTTCCAGTATGTCCTGGGCTACCTTCTGGCAAAACAGGGCATCCTCAGCAGTCATTCGGTTCAGAAAAAGGTATCCCAGGCCATCCAGGTCGTTAAGTGCCACTCGTTCTGATAATCCCACGGGAGACTCTCCGGTCAGGGCACCGTACATCACACAGGCAATCAGATAGGTGCCCACGGGTGAGGGATGGCTCCCGTCGGGATCGTACAGGTCCAGATCGGGCCGCAATTCCCGGGCACGCTCCCAGGCGGGCCCCACCGGAATAATCCCGGCATTACTTTGCCTGGCCACTTTCCTATAGGCTTCGAGAATAGGTTCCTGCATGTAGGGATCCCACTCACGGGCCCAGGTTACGTAGAAAAACACTTCAGCACCACGCTCCTGCGCTTCTCTGGCCAATAGACTTCCGTAGTGGATCAGGCTGTCGGGGGCGTCAATACCCCGCCGGCTGTGGTCCTGAAGAATCACTACATCGTAATCCCCCGATCCGATGAGGGAGCGGGACTCGAGGTCGCGTTCCCCCCGCCAGTGCTGCCCCAGATTTACACCTCCCGAGGTCGACGCCAGGGTCATCAGTTCCGGTCCTTCATTTTGCTGTGACATGGCCCGTACCTGCAGATGCAGGTTCCAGAAATAGGTGTAACTATTGCCGACAAAGAGCACTCGTTTGGAAGATTGGGCAACCGCACCGGAAGTGATTAACCAACCTGCAAGGAGTACCCATAAAATCCTTTTATATTCCATGTCAATTAGTTGAGTATCTTGTTTATCAGGCTCATTTTTGAAGCCTAATTTTTTAAATACGCAACGGCAATAAACAAAACAAAAACCGGCATTTTGATGCTTTCATAGTATTTTATACCGTTTTACACTTTTTCACATTTTACTTATCGGATGCAACCTGATCTCAGATCGCAATTCATCGCCCTGCTGGAACAGAAATACGGGACCTGGAACAAAACAACCTCCCGCTTTGGTGCCACCCCATTTGGCACGATTTCAAAAGACTTGAATATTGGAGCCAGCCAATTCTCCAAGCTGATCTACGGAACGGCTACGGAGGGTATGTACCAGCGGTCAATCGCCAATATTCAGCGACTTATTCGCAATGAGAATCTGATGTCAAGCCTGGAGGAGATGCAGGCGCAAAAAACATCGCTGGAGAAGTCTGTTCGCAAGCAGCAAAAAAAGAACAGGCGACTAGTACTGTTGATGGGAATAGTAGCGGCCCTCGCCCTTATGGCCGGTTGGGTGGGCAACCGGTGGCTGGCACACAACCCGGTAGAAAGCACCAGCCTGTCACAGGTCAATCGCCATCCACTGACTCCATTTTTTGACCAAGAATTCAATGCCAATTTTAATTCCCCTTACCTGGATATTTCGGAGGTCCAAAATTACTGCCCGGCCAGCGCCTATGAGGGGGTATGGTCTCTGAACGAGCCCTATAAGCTTCCCCTGCCCGGCTCCAAGCGCCCTGGCCTGTATTATCTGGGCAAGAGTGCTGATGTGCGTATGAAAGTTGCCCGCTACGAGGAGGAGCCCTCGCTCAAGGGGCACGTGTTAGCCGGCTACGAGTTCCTGGTTAATGAGATTTGGGTAGACACTGAAATGAAACCCCTCAGCCCGACCTACTTCGATCAGGAGCGCAAGCAGTTTACCGAAGCCTTCGAGGCTCTTGACTTTGAAGCCAATCCCAATTTCAAGAAAGTCGCTACCATATATTCATTCTTTGTGGATCGCTTTGAGGTGTTCCCGGATTCCATAATACGCAAGGGAGAACCCGTTGGGCGATTCGCCACTGATGTGGATGACCAACTTGTTTCACAGTACGAGATTGATCTGAAATACATTTTGGAGAGCGTAATTGGTGACCTTACCACCACCGCTTGTAATGCCATTGCAAATCCCTTCACCAACCCCAATGACCTGCAGGAGCAGGAAAGTGTTATCAGCTTTGATTGTACCTATACAATTACCAATGAAAATCTCGGTATTGGTGGCGGGTACCCCTATAAGAAAGGGTTTCGACTGCTGCAGCAGAATTACGCCGACAACCTGTTCTGTCGCGATCAACTACCTAACGAATGAGTAGAACCGACCCTGTTTTGGTGCGTGTAATACCGTCCAGAAAAGTAACCTGAGCCTGGTAGGTGTATATGCCTTGCGGCAAAAGTTCCCCATTAAACCGGCCATCCCACCCGGAATTCGGTGTATTAACGGCCAGGTCTTCCCCTTCGTAGACCAATCCTCCCCAGCGATCAAATACCCGCAATACCGAAACGGACAGTACTTCGGCCTCCCGGCCAAAAATTCCGAAATAGTCGTTGCGACCATCAAAATTGGGGGAAAAAGCATTGGGCGCATACAATTGGCGACTGGCATCAACCGATACCCGCAATGTATCCATTGCCTGACAATTTGGTGCCGTCTGCACCGTCCAGAAGATGGTAGTATCCGAAAGTGGTACGAGCGAAATAGGAAAACAATTCAGATCCCCACAGGATCCACTAAGACCTCCCTCCCAGATCAATATCTCAAACGGCTGATTTACCGAAGGTTCCAATACAAGTTCATCCCCCAACTGAAGGGAGCGATCAGGACCTACGTCCAGCGAAACCGGAGGCGGTTCAGCTACGTCGAGGGTAG
>JASBTH010000406.1 GCA_030148525.1 Saprospiraceae bacterium
TTCGTTGCCTGATTTGCCAGGGAACTGATGGCAGCATCCAGCAGGGAAACCTGAACGACGCATCCCTGACCGGTACGCAGACGCCGGATGTACCCGCATAATAAGCCCTCTTTTAATTGGTGAGCGGCCAGCAGATCGATCAATGCCACCGGCATTTTGGCGGGTGGCCCGTCCCTGGAACCGCACATAAACAGGTATCCGCCCTCGGCTTGCAGGACCACATCAAAAGCCGGTCGGTCACTATCTTCTCCAAATGCGGAAAGGGCACCGATCAACAGATCGGATTTAAGTGCACGAAGATCAGGAATTGATAACCCGAAACGCCGGGCAGCAAGAGGCCGAAAGTTGGTGAGCACAATGTCGGCTTTGCGGATCAGTCCGTAAACTTCTTCCCGGTCTGCGTCCAGTGTGAGGTTCAACATCCTCGATTCCTTGCCGTAGTTGATGCTTGCGTAATAGGCCGAAAAGAGGGCATCGGCCTCTTCACCGGGACCTTTCCACCGACGCGTTACATCACCACCCGTCGTTGCATTTTCCACCTTGATTACCTCCGCACCCAGTTCGGCGAAAAACATGCCCACCGCCGGTCCGGCCAGTACACTTGCTAATTCGACTACGCGCAATCCCGAAAAGATCCTTTCTGACATGAGAAAGATTTTTATTTTATGATTAAAACCGATCCGTACCGATGAAGATACTAAGCGCGCAACAAACGCAGGCTCTGGACCAGGCCACTATGGACCAGGAACCCATACGGTCGCTCGATCTGATGGAACGCGCCTCCCTCGCATTTTTCCGGGCTTTTTGCCGGTATTACGACGATACCGGGCGGTCCATCGTAATCCTCTGCGGTACCGGCAATAATGGTGGTGACGGTTTAGCGGTAGCCCGGTTGCTGCACCATGCCGGTTACGAGGTCACTGTTTGGCTGGCCAGGGTGAGTGAGCAGGGTTCACCTGACTATACGGCAAATCTAAAGCGACTACCCCGGTGGAATGCTGTGAATGTGGTTACCCTGGAGAAGGGGTCGCCACTGCCGGATATTCCAAAAAATGCCGTGGTGATTGATGGCTTGTTCGGGTCGGGCTTAAACCGGCCCGTTGCGGGATACTGGGCAGAGGTATTGACGTACCTGAACGAGGCCCCGTCCCAGCGGGTCGCCATTGATATCCCATCGGGGGTGTTCGCGGATAAGCCCAGCGACGGAGTTTCCTTCCGGGCCGACCGGACGATAACGTTTGAATACCCTAAGCTGGCTTTCTTTATTCCCGAGAACGAAGATCGTGTTGGCGACTGGACGGTAGTCCCCATTGGCCTGCACGCTCCCACGCTGGCCGCGATGGATACACCTTACTATTTCACTACTGAGCATGATGCCGCGGCTCTGTGGCGTCCACGAAAGCGTTTTGCTCACAAGGGAACCCAGGGGCACGCCCTCATGATTTGTGGCAGTTACGGCATGATCGGAGCCGCTATACTGAGTGTTCGTTCCTGCCTGCGTAGTGGCCCGGGCCTGGTGACGGCTCACCTGCCAACCTGCGGATATCAGATCGTGCAATCGAGTGTACCGGAAGCCATCGTAAGCCTGGACTGCCATGGCTACTACTGGTCGGAAGTGCCGCCCACCGGAGGGTATGCTGCCATCGGGGTGGGATGTGGCATCGGTCAGAAGGCCACGACCTCCGACGCACTGCTGGGGTTACTGGAGACCACCGACACGCCCATGGTTCTGGATGCCGATGCACTCAATCTGCTGGCAAAACATGACGATTGGATGAACTATATTCCCGCCGGAAGTATTTTAACTCCCCACCCGGGCGAATTTCGGCGATTGGCGGGGTCTTTTGACAACCATTTGGACCGACTTGCTAACTTGCGTGAGCTGGCACGCGACAAAAAATGTACTTTTGTATTGAAAGGAGCCTTTACTGCCGTAGCGTTGCCCTCCGGTGAGATTCATTTTAACGGCTCAGGAAATCCCGGGATGGCAACAGCCGGTAGTGGCGATGTGCTTACCGGCCTGCTCACCGGTCTGCTGGCACAGGGGTATAGCTCCGAATCGGCGGCTATACTCGGGGTGTATATCCACGGGCTGGCTGGCGACCTGGCCGCTGATCATCTAGGACACGAAGCGCTGCTGGCCAGTGACCTTGTTCAAAACCTGGGAAGGGCTTTTTATAGACTCAAACAAGTACATGCAACCTGATTCGCAACACAAACCCGTAGTTTTAATAACCGGGGCTACCTCCGGTCTTGGTAAAGCCCTGGCCGAACTCCTACACCAAAAAGGTTATCAGGTTTTTGGCAGTAGCCGAAACCCAAACGCTAAAAACCCCTCCATCAACTTTGTCAGGATTGACCTCGCTGAGGCATCCACCATCCAAAAGGCTGTACAACAGATCGTCGACCAGACCGGCCGACTCGATATTATCATCAACAATGCCGGCGTGGGTATTGCCGGGCCACTGGAGTCGTTGCCCGCTGAGCAGATGAAACAGGTATTGCAGGCAAATTTACTGGGATTGGCCTACGCCATGCAGACAGTGCTGCCCATCATGCGTGCTCAGGGAAGCGGTAAGATTATCAACATCAGCTCCGTTGCCTCCGAGGTAGCCCTCCCCTTCCGGTCCATGTATAGTGCCTCCAAAGCAGCCGTCAATCGCATGACCGAAGCCATGCGCATGGAGGTTGCCCCCTACGGTATTCAGGCCACCTCCATTCTGCTCGGGGATATGCGGACCCCCATCAATCAGAACAGACTGATGCATTATCCGGGCGAGGATTCGGTCTATGCCCCAGTCTTCGAACGGGCCGCCGCCGCC
>JASBTH010000433.1 GCA_030148525.1 Saprospiraceae bacterium
ATCCAGCCAGGCATCCCTGACCGGAAGGTACTTTTCGTTATCCATCACCTTTTGCCGAAAGGCCTTCAAATAGGTACAATGATCCTTCGCTGAACACAGTTTCCGAAAGGCCAGCAGCATATCTTCCCGCGGCCTTTGCAGGGATCCGAACACCGACAAAACGTTCATGTAATCAGCCACGTTGAATGCACGCGGGTCGCCTTTCGTGGCACTCCGGGTTTCGTTCAGTACCATTTCGGCAAACTCCAGGGCCTTTTCCGGAACTCCTGAAGAACGCTCCGGGGTATAGGCCAGGACCTCTTCTTCGAAATGATCAAAGGTAAACTGACAGGTCCCCGGGGTAATAACCGTGACCAAGACCGCTATTGAAAAAAGAAAGATTCTCATACTGAATGACTTTGATATTGCTTTCGCAAAAAATAGGACCTGCCCGAAAAGAAACCGGTTAATCTTTCTTAAAAAAAGCCAACATAAGGTTAGGGGCCAACAAAAAAGCCCTGACGGAACTTTCGTCCCGCAGAGCTTTTTTCGTTTGGATAGCCTGGTATGCTACAATTGGAGAGCATTCAGTATTACTGAGGCCTCCACCCGGTTCCGATAATCTCCACCTTCTGATTCGGCAAAGGATACGATACCATCTTGTTCGATAATGAAGATTGCCGGCACGGGATCTCCCGGGAATCGTCTCCGTAGAAGGAATCAAAATCGATACTAACGGTATGCTCCTTCCCATCCTGATCCAGGTAGAAAACCCGGATCATTCCTTTTAGTAGGTAGGTGCGGTACTGGCTTACAAACCCCGGCTGGATAATATATTGCCGCTTTCTGACCCGGGAGGTCTTTACGATAGCAGTCAGGCGATCTGCTTCCGTTTCCGTGAGGGATACGTACCGGCGAATATTGGCGAGTAACGGTTCATAGTTAGACATACATTTGGTTTAGCTCAAAGGGAGGTGCCTTTCGGCAAAAAAGGAAGATACCGAATATCCTGAAGAGGGATTATGGTCAGCGTATTTACACATAAGCAACGGGCTGGCCGGTTATTCGCCCTTGGTGATCAGCATAATAGTTACTGAGAACACTACGCTTTTTTTGCTGCCATTCTCCCGGAGTACATCCGGCCAAGCCCAAAAAATCGTGGCCCCAATGCGCCTGATCGTAGTAACCCAGTTCCAGTGCCATTCCTGCTAATGACAATTTTCTGTTTTGCTTCAACAGTTGAAGACCCGATTGAAAACGAACCAGTTGGCAATAAACCTTAGGTGAGATCCCGACTGCCTGCCTAAAACGTCTACGTAACGTGCGTTCGGAGACCCACAATTCTTTCGATAATTGACGAATACTGATCTTTCCTTGCGACCGACAAATGAGCGGCACCAAAACCCCGGCGACCTGGTCATCGGGGGAGCAGGACAAAAGATACCCGGATAATTCCCGCTCTACAGCTCGTACTCGCTCTGACCAACTTGTGGGCTTGGCCAGGGCGCTTTGTAAGCGGTCACTAAACCCCGAAATAAGATCTCCTACTGCAAGATTGGAATTTACTACCTCTCCGGCTGAAATCGGTAAAAATGCTTGCAGCCCCACTGGTGTGAACCCTACGATCAGCATTTCAACGGCACCCTCCACCAGGTAGGAGCGGGGCCTGGTGTAAAAGCTACTGACACCAACTATTGGATTAGGCTCATACGAATCGGCCGAAACTTGCTGATTGGTGGGAGCACCAAAAAAAATACCCAGGCGTCCGTATGTATTCGGTAAAACGACGATGCCATTCGGATATAATCTCCTGGCCTCTTGTCTTTCAAGCCGGTACCCAAAAAAGTACTGCACGTATGGACGAAGCGAAGAGGAAGGCTGGAAAACGCGCGTATACATCCCGATTGTCCGTTTTTTACAATATGGTTACTTTCAAGATAGGCAAATTGCCGGAAAAAAACTGGAGCATGAAACAAATTGCCGATCACCTTCACCAGCTTTCCCTCAAGGGGGCGAATGGCTTCTTGATTGATCACGGTTCACTGACGCTTGTCGATACGGGATATGGTGGGAACAGCGACCGTATCCTAGCGTATATAAAATCAATTGGTAAAAAGCCGCAAGACCTACAACATATTTTATTGACTCATCTGCATTCCGACCACACGGGTAGTTTAGCTGAATTACAGGAAAAAACGGATGCAGAGGCCATCATGTCTGCTCCCGACGCTGAATGTGTTTTGAAGGGTCAGGCATTTCGCGCTGCCGTGGAAATCACCCCCGGTCTACTACATAAATTAATCTATCGATTATTTGTGAAGGGTGCGCCGCGAACCGTAAATCCCCCACGTATAGATCGTATACTAACTTCCCAGGATGAAAAACTACCGATCGGCAAAGGATTCACCGTTATCCCGGTACCGGGTCACGCAGCCGGACAAATAGCCTTACTGTACCACGATGATGGAGGTACGCTCTTTGCAGCAGACACCTGTGGTAACATGGCCGGATTGGCACTTGCCCCATTCTATGAGGATTACCACCAGGGATTAACAGACCTTCACACCATTGCCAATTATCGTTTCGAGCGCATTGTGGTGGGACATGGTAATCCAATCCTTAAGGCAGCTGATGAGCGCTTTGAAAAGAGATTCAACAAGTATTTTGAAAAATCCAAAAGAAGAAATGCCAATGCGTACACGTAATTTTCGCTTTACTCTTCGGACGGTGGCGTATTGAATAATAATTCCCGTATTTCCCAGAAGCCTTCCGGCGTCTTTTCCCAAACCGTCATCGACCGTGCGCGAAACGTCCATTCGGTACTGTCATTCCGGACCCATTGCACGGTGAAAGCACCGCGTTCCATGGCCAGGTTCCCAGCCGTATAAACCGACTCGGTTTCGTGGTTGTAGGTACTTGACTGATGGTCTGCAAACAAACCCTGGTAAAAAGCCTCGATCTGTTCCCTACCGACCAGTTTATTCATGCCGGGCGGCACATTCATACCATCTTCTGCGTAAAATACGGCCAGGGCGGCAGCGTCCTCCGCTTCCCAGTACTCGGAAAAATCAGTCCATCTGTCTTGAATTGCTGATGCAGCTCCCTCCGTATCACCGGAAGAACAGGATGTCATACTAATGGCCAGGCAGATTATCGGAACAAAAGTCTTAATCAAATCACCCATCATTTCACGGCATTATTTCCTTTGAAAATAGGAAATAATGGTGACTTAGTGATCGCATAGCCCACCTTGCCACACCAAAAAAGTTCCATAATCGGTAAAAAGGCATTGTATTAGGTCAGCCGAATGACAAAAAAAGGAGATGCCATCTAGGATGGCATCGGTGATGGCATCCTAGATGGCAGCCACATAACCCGCCAAATACCCAAAATGCCCACCCAATTCCCCGTCTTTCGCAACGGTTGCGCGATCCAGCAAATCACTTTGTTCCCGCAATAATTCGGGCATTACGTGGGTAATAAATTGCTCACCAAAGGCCTCCGAAGCATCACGGGGAAGTTCGTTGGGCAGGTTATCGATAGTCATCATATCGATACAGCCAGGGCTGTGGGCAGGTACCTCTTTTCGCGTCCGGGGATCATATCCGAAGATGGGATCGTCAATAGTACTGGCACGTAAGGTCGATGGGATAGAGGAAACCGGAGCGATATCACAGGTAATATCGGCAATAACCCGGATGGAAAAACCATCCTTGGCCATGTCTTCGGAAGAAAAGAATTGCGGGGCGCAGTTATCCCAATAAATACCATTGATCATCAGGTCCGCTACTTTCGTGTAGGGACCAAAACTGCTGGTAAATGACTCAGGGTGCTGGTAGAAATCGCTGGGTTTAAATGATTTCCCATCTTTTCGTACTACGTAATCAGCTACGCGTAATTGGGTAAATACAGCTTCCTCAAAGGAGTCTTTCAAAAAGGCTGATGGCTCCACTTGCCGGATACCCATATCGCGTAACACCTTGGCCGCACCGGCCCCCACCCTTCCGGTACCAGTAAGTACGATTTTGATCGGTGGCCACTCCTGAGAAGCATAAGCAGCACAAGCTGCCTCGTAATCGCGAAAGTGCTTCATCTGGGGGAGCGTAAAATCCCCCGTACGAGTACCGTAGGTAAATAGTCCGTTATGAGCACCCACCATACCGGCCCATTTGCCAAAGGCGATAACTCGCTTGCCTTGCTCATTGGTCAGTACCTCGTAGTCGATCAGACGTATTTTCTTGTCCAGGATGGCACGTAATAAAGAGCGATTGTATTCCTGTTCCTTAATGGTATGCGAAAAGAAAAAGTAAGTCTTCTGCGGGATCAACTGGTCGATGGGGACCTCCTTGACCCCCATTAGTATAGTTCGATCCGACAAATCCTCCTGCATGGGCACACCCAATGCTTCGTATTCGGCATCCGAATAGCAACGCCCCGGAGAGGGCTGAACAACCAAATCTACTCCGTAGGTAGTAATCAGTTTCTTACACTGCAGGGGCGTGAGCGGAACGCGGGAATCAGGAGGCCTTTTACCCTCCCGAATGACACCTATTTTCATACTTTGGCATTTCCAGGATCAAAGAAAGAGCCAAATATAGGTTATTACGCGACTTTCCTAATGCACCATCAGGAAAGAATCATCTTTAGCCGGCAAGCTGGAACTTCCCATCAAATAGGTATCCACCTCGCGGGCCGCTTCCCGCCCTTCGGAGATAGCCCATACCACGAGCGATTGTCCCCGACGCATATCACCGGCAGCAAATACCCCCTCCACATTAGTTTGATAACCCTCTGTTTTTACATTGGATCGCTCGTCTTTATCCAATTGGAGTTGCTCCAACATGCCTTCCTGCTGGGGATGCACAAAACCCACAGCCAGCAATACCAATTCACAAGGAATTTCCGATTCGGTTCCCGGCACCTCTTTGAGTTGATGACGGCCGGTATTGGGATCTTCCTTCCACTCCACCTGCACGGTCTGGGCGGCGCGAACGCGCCCGTTATCATCACCTATAAAAGATTTGGTCAGGATCGCCCAATTGCGCTCCACCCCTTCCTCATGACTGGAGCTGGTCCGCAAGACCATCGGCCAGTTTGGCCAACTCAGCGGATCGCGCTCAGAAGGTGGCTTTGCCAGTAGTTCGATCTGCCGAACGGATGTTGCTCCCTGCCGATTCGATGTACCTACACAGTCAGAACCGGTATCTCCACCACCAATAACCAAGACATTTTTGTTGTTGGCCAGGATCATTTCTTCTTCCGGGTGTTGCTCGCCGGCTACCCGCCGGTTGCTTTGCTCCAGGAAATCCATGGCAAAATGCACACCCTCTAACTCGCGCCCGGGAATTGGTAGATCGCGGGGGATGGTCGAGCCACCGCACAATATAACGGCATCGAATTCAGCCTGTAACTCTGTCGGCAGTATATCGACCCCAACATTGGTATTAGTCTTGAACCGGATTCCTTCGGCTTCCAAAATGGCCAGGCGGCGTTCCAGCACCCATTTCTCCAGTTTGAAGTCGGGGATTCCATAACGCAGCAGTCCTCCGATGCGGTCATTACGCTCGAAAACGGTCACCAGATGACCAGCGCGATTTAACTGGTCAGCTGCCGCCAATCCGGCCGGGCCGGAGCCCACTACTGCCACTTTTTTACCCGTGCGGGTAGTAGGAGGCTGAGGCCGGATCAGGTTTTTCTCATAGGCTTTTTCGGCAATACTCTTTTCGATGTGTTCGATCGCCACCGGCGGCTGGTTAATACCCAATACACAGGCCGTTTCACAGGGAGCCGGACAGATTCGCCCGGTAAACTCCGGGAAATTATTGGTCGACTGCAAGATGTCAAAGGCCTCTTCCCAATCCTCCCGGTATACAGCATCATTAAATTCCGGGATAATATTACCCAAGGGACAGCCCGTATGGCAAAAGGGTATACCACAATCCATACACCGGGCTGCCTGCTCATTGGTCTTTTGGTCAGGAAATTCTTCGTAAATCTCCTTGTAATCATTAATTCGTTCTTTCGGATCACGAGAAGCAGGTAGTTCCCGTGTATATTTCATGAATCCTCTTGGATCAGCCATGTTTCTGTTTTTGACAATTGGATAATTAAGCCGTCACACTCGCGGGCTGGACATTCAACTGGAAGGTCTTCTTTTGCCGTTCCAGAATGGCCTTATAGTCGCGGGGCATTACCTTGACGAAATGGGTGATTGCTGTTTCCCAATTCTCCAGGATCTCGCGGGCACTGCGGCTACTGGTATAGCCAAAATGGTTGCGAATCATCCGGCGAAGGATCTCGACATCGTCCTCGGTCAATGGATCCAGGTCCACCATTCCCCGATTTACCCGGTCCTTGAATTGCTCGTTGGGA
>JASBTH010000436.1 GCA_030148525.1 Saprospiraceae bacterium
GCCCAACCTTTTCACGCGAGTATATACTCGACTCGAAGTGGTTTGGATTCCCAGCACGAAGTACTGCGAAGCAAAACCACTTCGTTGTCGGTATAATAGACATTTGCAGTCCAAAGGATAAATCCCAAACACGCTCTTAGAATGTAGAGGTCAGAAATCAGTAGTAAGCCCATTGGGGCGGGGAAGGCGGGATTCTAAATCGTAACCACTTGCCCTTCGGCCGCTGATTCGGTGATGGCCTCAATGATACGAATATCTTTCAATCCATCTTCGGGCGGGACCAACAGGTCGCGGCCCTCGAGGAGAGCCAGGGCATCGTCATCCATCTGCCGTGCCTGCTGGTCGCGTACCTTTTTATTGAGTTTAACGCCGTCACTGCGCTCCCCCTCTACACCCGAGTAGGACTGCATGGGACTCAGCTGGTACCATCCTTCCTCGCAGGTAGCTTTGAGTAGATTCATGGATTCTCCGACGCTGGTCTTGCCATAGGCTTTGAGGCCATCGGAGAATTCCAGCACGTACTCGGTCGTTTCGTCCACCTCCTTAAACAATTCGGGGCGGTTGGTATACTGGCGGGCCGACAGCACCCTTGTGGGATACCGGTCGGTGGTGTAGCGAATGCCGTTCACGGTATAGACCCCCATATCGTAGAGGGCTCCGCCACCCATCTCTTTCTCGAAGCGCCAACCCGTGCCACCACCACCCGCGTAGCCCGCCTGCGCATCGACCCGTGTGATGGCGCCAAAGGGCGGATTATCGGCGTACGACATCAGGGTGCGTGTATTGGGTTCGTGTTGCATGCGGTAGCCGATGGTCATCTGCACTTTATTTTTACGGCAGGCATCGATCATCGACTGACACTCCGCTACGTTCATGGCCATGGGTTTTTCGCACCATACATGCTTGCCGGTAGCAGCTGCCTCGATGGCGAAGCGGGCGTGGGTACCGGTGGGAGTCACCACGTAAATCACATCGATGGCATCGTCATTGGCAATGTCGGCCATGGTGTCGTAGGTATATACGTGTTCGTCGGGTATGCCATATTTACGCTGCCACCGCGGTATCTTGGCGGGTGTTCCCGTCACGATACCGGCCAGGTAGCAATGCTTCGTCATCTGCAGAGCCGGTGCCAGCTGCCCGCCCGCGTAGGACCCCAGTCCCAGCAGGGCTACCCCGATTTTGTTGGGATTCTTGCTGCCTATAGATCGGGAAGTACAGGCCAGGGGCAGCCACAGGCTCATAAAACTCAGGGCCGAACGGTGGATAAATTGGCGACGATTAAGGGATTTCATAGTGGGCTTGGTCTATTTTGGTCCATTTGGAATGACAGAAGATACCCTAAACTCAACGTTCAGACAAATTAACCATTTAGGCAATAAGGACACTAAGAATGTTGGATGCTGGATTTTGGATGAAGCAGTCCATACTGGCGAAAAGCCCCGGACAACGGACTTCAGAAATTCCGGAAGAATCCATTCAAAATTCAAAATTCAAAATCAAAAATTTAGTACCTTATTTTTATCCTTTTCGTCAAGGCCTTATACCACAAACCCTCTCTGCCCGCCGAAGCCCGTACGGGCGAAGGAGGGAGAACTCAAACCTGATGTCTATGTACATAATTATGGGCGTAAGTGGATCGGGAAAGACCACTGTAGGAAGGGCTTTGGCGAAAGCCCTGAACATTCCCTTCTACGATGCCGATGACTACCATCCATCGGATAATGTGGCCAAAATGAAAGCGGGGCAACCGCTCACCGATACCGACCGCCGACCCTGGCTGGAGGACCTGGCCAAGCACATCCAACACTGGTGTGAAACCGGTGGCGGGGTACTTGCTTGTTCCGCCCTGAAGGAATCCTACCGTCAAATACTGCTGTCTTCCGGAGTGCCGGTACAGTGGATCTACCTTAAGGGTGACTTGGAAATGATCCAACAGCGAATACAACTTCGTTCCGGGCACTTTATGCCTGCCAGTCTGCTGCAGTCGCAATTCGATGCCCTGGAAGAGCCTGTGTACGGATGGCACCTCGACAGTACCAAATCTCCGGAGGACATAGTCGGTAACTTGCAAATGCGTATCGCCAATTATGCCCGGCCACCGGTGGGCTTGATTGGTCTGGGCGTAATGGGTAAGAGTCTGGCAAACAATATGTTGGATCGCGGTTTTCGGGTCGTAGTATATAATCGTATGGTTCCCGGAGAGGAAACGGTATTAAAGGACTTTATCGATGGCTGGAAAGTTGACCCCCAACTGAAGGGGACTTCCAACCTGAATCGGTTCACGGAATTATTGCCATCTCCGCGTCGATTGCTGTTAATGATTTCTGCCGGGCCTGCCGTAGACAGTGTTCTGGAGTCTTTAGGCCCCCACTTATCGCCCCACGACGTGATCGTCGACGGTGGGAATTCTCATTTCCAGGATACGCAGGACCGAATTAATAAGTATTCCCGGGGCCACATTTCCTTCCTGGGAATGGGGATATCGGGGGGCGAATCCGGTGCCCGCTGGGGCCCTTCCCTGATGCCGGGCGGACCCCGGGAGGCGTTTGAACGGATGCGTGACGTACTGGAGGCCATTGCTGCCCGTGATAACCAGGGCAATCCGTGTTGTGCCTATATCGGTCCCGATGGTGCGGGTCACTACATAAAGATGGTCCATAACGGTATTGAATACGCCGAGATGCAACTGATAGCTGAGGTATATGGCCTATTGCGGCCTTCCCATTCCTACACCGAGATTGCGAACTTATTCCGGGAATGGTCCCAGGGCCCCGCCACTAGTTTTTTGCTGGAAAGCACCATTGCTATCCTAGAAAAAAAAGAGGGAGACAATTTCGTACTTGACCAGATCGTCGATACAGCCGGCAGCAAAGGCACCGGAACCTGGTCGGCCAAGGCGGCCCTGGACCTGGGGATACCTGCTACCATGGTAACCGCTGCTGTCTATGCCCGGGCGGTATCAACGGCCAAAGAACTGCGCAAGGCACTCGATCACCCGGATCGCCCCCGGGAAGCAACTCCAGTCAAACTGGGAGCGCTGTACACTGCCTACCAAACGGCGCGCCTCCTGAATCACCAACAGGGATTTTGGCTTTTGCAAGCGGGTTCGGATGACCACCAATGGGGTCTGGATTTGTCGGAGATCGCACGGATCTGGACCAACGGTTGCATTATCCGCTCCCGATTAATGGAACAAATGATCGAGTGGCTTAAACCGCAAACCCAATTATTGCGACATCCGGAGGTACACCAAATACTTAAAGAATCAGAATACGCCCTGGATGTAGTGATTGAAACGGCTCGAAAACTCGGAGTGGCCGTTCCGGTCTTGTGTGCCGCCCAACAATACTGGTATGGGATGTCGACCGGGCAATCGACGGCCAATCTGATCCAGGCTCAGCGCGACCTGTTCGGTTCTCACCGCTACCAGCGGGTCGATGCTCCGGGGAATAAAACATTTCACACGCAATGGACTGATAAAAACGGATGATGGATTATAGCCTGTTATTAGCCGTATTAGGCGGTATTGCCCTGTTACTGGGGCTTATCTTATTCGTCCGCCTGCAGGCCTTTCTGGCACTGCTACTGGCAAGTATTACTACGGGCATACTGGCCGGTATGGAACCTATGGCTATCATCAATACCATACAGGAGGGTATGGGGAATACCCTGGGTTTTGTGGCCACCGTAGTTGGTCTGGGGGCTTTGTTCGGAGCTATCCTGGAAAGCTCGGGTGGTGCTGGCAGCCTGGCCAGATATATGATCCTCACTTTCGGGGAAGGCAGAGCTTCCTGGGCCTTGCTGATCACCGGATTTCTGGTAGCTATTCCGGTTTTTTTCGACGTGGGTTTTATTATACTAGTGCCACTGGCCTATGCGCTGCAGCGCAAGACCGGACGCTCTCTCCTGCTTTATGCTTTGCCTCTACTGGCTGGCCTGGCCATTACGCACGCTTTTATTCCGCCAACGCCCGGCCCCGTGGCGGTAGCCGACATCCTGCAGGCCGATCTGGGGTGGGTGATTGTGATCGGAGCCTTCACCGGGTTACCGACTGCAATGCTTGCAGGACCAGTCTTTGCCAGATTTATTAGTAATCGGATTCAGGTGGAAGCCCCCTCGTTTAGTGATTCCGAGGAACAAACCATGAATTTCCCTCCGGTTTGGATGATCCTGACCATCATTAAGATTCCGATCGTTCTGATCGTAGTGAATACCCTTCTGAACAGTCCCCTGGCCGTGAACTGGTCGATACCGGAGGGGCTAAAAAGCTGGCTCCAACTCATCGGTCACCCCTTTGCTGCCCTCATTCTGGCAAACCTGCTGGCGTGGTATTTCCTGGGCATTCGCCGGGGCATGAGCCGGGAGGATCTTTTCCGCCTTTCGGCAAAATCTATGGAGCCGGCGGGTGTGATCATTTTACTCACGGGGGCCGGTGGGGTTTTTAAGCAAATGCTGGTCAATACCGGTGCGGGTGATATGCTGGCTACCTACTTTGTGGGTTCCGGAATGGGGGTGCTACTGTTCGCCTTCGTGGCGGCCTTAACGGTGCGTGTATTGCAAGGCTCAGCAACGGTGGCCATGATCACCGGGGCGGGGATTACCGCGCCCCTGCTTGACCCCAGCCTGGCCGATCCTCAGCGCGCACTGTTGGTGATCGCCATCGCGGCGGGTGCTACAGGTGTTTCTCACGTCAACGACAGTGGCTTCTGGTTAGTCAGTAAATACCTGGGTATCAGCGAAAGCCAGACTTTTCGCACCTGGACGCTCATGACCACCCTCATTGCCCTGATCGGGTTCGGAGTTGCCTGCCTGATCAGCTTGTTTATGTGATTTTATTGTTTCTCCCGCTTGCGCATATCGTAGCGGTCACCTTCCCGAAGAAAGTAGAAAAGCCGGTTGGCTTTGGGTAGTTTTTTGAGGTCACTGCCTTCCCGCGACCAGAATTGGTCATCGTACACTAATACATAGCTTGGCCCCATCACCTCAAAAACATCACCCTGAACGATCATGGCTGTCTTTTCATCAATGCCCACACCGAGCAGGCCGGGTTTGGCATCGAGGATCTCAAAGAGATCAAAGTGGCGGTTGCGCGCCAACACGTGCTGGTCAATGGCAATGTTCTTAATAAATCCAAAGCCCACTTCGTGATCGCCCATCATCACTTGATTATTATCGGTATCACCACGGACGAGATAGGATCCCTGAATGGACGCGCCGGCGGAGGACCCGCCAATGACGCCACCCATTTCCAATAGTTCGTTAAAGATTTCTTCGGCCCGGGTGCCGGCATAGGCATCGACCAATCGCCACTGCCGGCCACCACCGAACCAGATGCCTTCCGCTTCAGCCAGTGGTTGGGTGAAGGAGGCATCATCTGCCTGTTCGCGATCATTGGTATGCCATACAACCACGTTTTCGGCACCCAGTCCCCGCAGACGGTCGGCAATACCGGCGTTCTGATCGTAACTGTCGCGTCCGGCCGCCGTGGGGATCACGACCAGGTGATTCTCCGGTCCACCGGCCAGTTCAATAAATTTTTCCAAAATAGGATCCGTGGCTCCGCCGCCACCGACTATCACCAGTGAACCGTTTTCCGGGCCGGTCGTTTGAGCTGAAAGGGTGAAAATGACACAAATGCACAGCACGGTCAAAAGGTTACGCAAGATCATAGCTTTTGCTTTTTGCGTAAGCTAGTAATTTAGACTGAAGAGTGGAAGAGAGGGAGGGACTTAGAGACAGAAGAGAGTAAAGAGATCAGAGTGACCAGACTGAAAGGTTGGGCCTTGATTAGCTGCACTTTACGATATTATTTAAGCCCAATCTCACGTTCAGTAAAAATATATTTTTTAAATTTCACTTCGTTTTCAAACACCTATTCACCATGATGCGAAATTTGTTTTCCCTGACCCTTCTTTTCCGTTGAATCGGTCCTGTGCATACCACTAGACAAAACTCTTTTTTGAGCCCACTTCGACTATCGCTCAGTGGGCTTAAGTCATTGATTATCAGAAAAGGGGTGAGCGTTAGCCGAACCCCGAATAAAAAATGTCTAGTGGTAGGGGTCCTGTGCCTTTACCGAATCGTTCAGATGACCATTTCGAGGGTTATTGAATAATTATTCTTTTTACCACCCTTTTCCGGGTATCCAGTCGTATCAATTCCAGGTTGTACATACCGGGATTCAGCCTCTCGAGATTGAAAAAAGTCGGGTTATCGGCCCGGCGTACTGGTCGCCCCAGCATATCCCATAAGATGGCTTGGTAAGAAATGGTACCTTCCACCTGAATATTCAATACATCCCGTACCGGATTGGGGAATACATGTACCTCCGCACCTAAGGGTTCCAGCGTGCTGGTAGTCATCTGGGTGGAATCCTGGCCATTGCAGTCCTCGTCGATGCCGTTGTTGATGATCTCCTGGGCGCCGGGGTAAATACTTGCCGAGGCATCGTCGCAATCGCGGAAATCAAAGTAACCGTCCTGATCGGAATCCCGGGCGAGGTAACGGTATAGGTCGTAGTTTCTGCCTGGCTCCCGGATGGATTTAAACAGTACCGACAAATAGCCTCCATGACGTTCAAAGCGATAGCCTTCCTGGAAAGGAGCGGCTTCGAACAGCAGTTCGGAGGTGCCCTGTAGGGTAGTGGGGCTCAGGCGGTGTTCATAGATGTGCTCATCATCCTCCGACCACAGTCGAAGTTGCCCCTGATGCACCGTCTGGCTTAGCAGGTCGCCCGGTGCATCCAGGTAGCGCTCGGAGCTCAGAGCATTATCGGAACCGATATTGCGCACGACAATGGGCCCTTCGATGCCGTTAATGGTTTCTTCAGACCGATAAATGGCGTGTACACGACCATTGTCGCCCAGAGCAATCGCATGTGCATCGTCGTTATCAACGGAACCGTAGGTGCTGTTCAATCGGGTTGGTGGGGTAATCAGGTTCAGGTCCTTATCGATCACCAGGTATTTGGTGTTGTAATTCGGTATGTCGGAGTAGTCGAGATAGACCGCTACAAAATCGCCATTATCGCGCACGGCCCAGTTGTAAAAGCTCTGACCGCCCTCTCTCAGAAACTCTACGTCTGATTGTACGACCGAACCACTCAGGTCGTACAGGCGGCCATCGAGCCACGAATCGACCCCGTCACTTTCGTAGTGCCAGTAGAAGTACCGGTTGGTGACCGGATTATAGGTGAGTCCCCGGGTCTTGCCGAAATTCGCGGTTCCGCCGTAGGCACCCACCTGACGGGAATTCCGCAGGTTGCCGTTGGGGCCATAAAACCGGATGATAAGACGACTCTCCATATTGACGTTGATGTAGTAGAAAATGGCAAAAGAGCCATCGTCGGCAATGGCGATGCTGAAGCCACTGGAAGGTTCGTCTTCCACCACAATGGGATCCCCCACCCGCTCATTTTGGGCTGATACCCGCTGGGCAAAAATGGTATACTCCTGATCTAGGTAATCCTGCCAGAGTATAATACCCGAACCATCGGGTGCCATTTCGTAACCTGCAAACCTATCATTACTGCTATTCGTATCGTCATTCACCTGCTTTGCGGTAGTATTACGTTCGATGATAATGCGATCGAGAGGGGCCTGGAAGTTTCCCGTACTGCCGAGCACGTTTTTCAGAAAAACCGTGCCAAAACTATTATTCAGTACGACCGGAAAGGGCTCTTCCCGGGAAATGGTTCTCGATCCGCTCTGGTCCAGGTCTTCGTCGAAAATACCCATGGAGGTGGCGGAGGTCACCTGAGTAACGGCGATCTCTTCCCCATCGGTAGCTACCCGTGGATACCGGTTACTGTTGATAAAACCGCCCATGGTACCCAGTTTCTGATTCTCCCCGATCAGACCCTTATCCGACAGTAACTGTCCGTATACATCACCCCGATTATTGTCGCGTTCGTCGAGCCAAATGGTTACAAATGTGCCATTGTTCAGCGCCAGGGCTGAGGGTTTTTGCCCTTTGTCTTCCACCTCACTAATGCGACCCAGGATGTTGGTGCTGGGATTATCGTCGTCCTGATCAAAAACGATGGCCCGGATGTTGGTACGTGAAAAGCTGGGTGACTGTTGATACACGACCAAAAGATCACCTTCCGGTGAAACAGCTACATCCGGATACTCCAGGTCATTTGAAGTGGAGTTGGTACTATCCAGGGTCACCCGTTCGGTTAGCGCACCATTTTCCCGGTGCAGGACCTGTATTTGTAGCTTATCGCCACCAATGGTGTAGGGAACAAAGGCCATAACGAAAGAGGTGTCGCTGACGGCGGCTACCGCCGGGTAGTTACTTCCCCGATCCTCTTCGGCCTCAGGTAATTCCTGGATGTCCCCGTCAAGGGTGCCATCCGGTTTTATCACAACGTATTTGATTTTTCCCAGGGTACTCTCATCCGAACTCCAGGCCACCAGGAAATCCCCGTTGGGAAAATAGGTCAGGTCCACTTCCTCGTCTTCGGGGATCTCGCCCGGGGTCAGGTTGATGTTCGATCCCACCCGGTTGCGGTTCACGTCCAATACCTGAGCAAAAAGCTCCGGGGTACCATTGCGGGTATCTTCCCAGACGACGACCGTCTGCCCCTGATCATTGGATAACGCCCGGGGATGGTCCTTTTCGGCCAGGCGATCCCCGATATAGGAATTAATGCGCAGCGCATCGGGTAAGGGTTGCTGGGCTTTCGCCAAAAAACAAAGGAACAAAGCGAAGAGTAGGGTATAGGTTCTCATAGCAGGGATCTTAAATTATTAGTTCTTAATTTTTAAGGTTTAATTATGAGGAGGTTCAGGATTAGGCTCAGGTTAAGGTCTAGATTTAGGATCATGATCAGGTTTAAGGAACCTGAATTTCAATCTCAGCCTCAGCCTCAGCCTCAACCTCAGCCTCAACCTCAGCCTCAATCTCAACCTCTGCCTTTTCTGCCCGCCGTAACGCAGTGAAGGCGGGGATCTCAGTAATCACCTTTTCGAAGTAAGGACGACCCGTGATACGTATCGTCCGCGCTTATCCAATCGCCTTAATTCCAGTGTATAGATGCCCGGTTGCAAATAGGCCAGATTTAAGGTGTTGGAGTTGGTTTCCTGGATCACGGTCTGGCCCAGCATATCCCGCAAAATAGCCTGGTAGGAGATCGATGGATCTGTCTGAATTCGAAGGATATCACTTGCCGGATTGGGATACACTAGTACCTCCGAACCGAATGGCTCAATGGTAGTGGTGGTCATTTGTGTGGAGTCCCGCCCGTCGCAGTCTTCATCGATGCCGTTGTTGATGATCTCAGCAGCTCCGGGGAAAACGGTGGGAGAGGCATCGTCGCAATCGAGGATATCGAAGAATCCGTCCTGATCATGGTCGGTGGTGACGAAGCGGAAGAGGTCGTAATTACGACCTGGGGTGCGGGCTTCGCGGAACAGGATGGTCATTCCGTTGCCCTGGCGTATAAATTGAAAATCGCGTCGCAGGTCGGCCTGCGGTATGAAGAGTCGTTCGCTGAAGGTGCCCAGAGTAG
>JASBTH010000448.1 GCA_030148525.1 Saprospiraceae bacterium
GGATCTTGCTAAATAGATCAGGACGAGTACGCTTCAACCAATATAACTGCAGACCGGAATTTAACATCCCAAGAGACGGTGAGGCTGTTTCCTGAGCGAACGTCCCGGGTGCCCCATATTGATCGTAAAAGGATTGACGAATGTCGTCCGGTAGCGGCTTCAGGTAATTATACAGGGGTGTGAGCGGGTTACCCCGGCGATCGAGGTGTACGAAACTTGCTCCGTAGGTTGAAAAATTTACCGTTTCCACTTCCCATTCGGGATGCAATATAGCTTTCTCTAATTTTTCCTTTATCCAGCCAACGATAGCCGAAAGATTATCACAGGGAAACCCATCCTCATCGACTATTTCCTCGAAGCGGATATACTCTTTATGCACTTCCCGGTAGTGCTGGTCAAATAAGAAAAACTTTTTATTGGTCTTACCTATATCGAAAATGGCCGATACTTTCATACTATAATCCCGTTGCTACGGTTGTTTTTCCTCGTTCAGAAATCAACTGCTTGCGGATCTGGAATTGCCGGTAAGCCGCAATGGGCTGTAAAACACCGCCACTGCGGAGTCGGGCCTCCTGAAGCAGGGGGCGTACATCGGTGCG
The DNA here is from genome assembly GCA_030148525.1 of Saprospiraceae bacterium. Taxonomy (GTDB): domain Bacteria; phylum Bacteroidota; class Bacteroidia; order Chitinophagales; family Saprospiraceae; genus DT-110. The sequence goes on from JASBTH010000448.1 coordinate 600, forward strand.
GAAAGCTTCCTGTAATACTTCCTGGGCCAGAACGGGATCATTCTGATCCTGTGCGGCCAGCAAAGAGGTCTGATCAATGATCAGGGCTTGTGCGTAGGCCAATCGGATAGCCTCCAGGCTTTGAATCAGATCTTCCAGCGGGTCTTTTACATTGTGGCTGGCATCGATCATCCAGGCCAGCGGCGGATTATCGGCAATGTTCTGTTCCATGCCGTAGACCAGTTCGTGGAAGATCAGGAACAACTGGTAGGGTTTTATAGATCCAACGGTCAGGTCATCGTCGCCGTATTTACTATCGTTAAAGTGAAAGCCTCCCAGTTTACCCTGCATCATCAGGGTAGCTACGATCTGTTCGATGTTCGTATTAGGAAGGTGATGCCCCAGATCAACCAGCGTATAGGCTTTATCCCCACATTCATTGGCCAATAAATAAGAGGTACCCCAGTCCTGAATAACGGTACTGTAAAAGTTGGGTTCGTAGGGTTTGTACTCAATAAACATGCGCCAGTCATCCGGCAAGTAGTCATGTATTTCCCGCAGGCTGTTCAGGGTGTTTACCAAGGCCCCACGCAAGTTGTGTTGGCCAGGGAATGATGCTCCGTCAGCCAACCATACGGTGATACTCTTGGAGCCGAGTCGCTCGCCTATGTCAATCACTTCTTTATTGTGTGCAATCGCCTGTTCGCGTACGGCTTTGCTGGTATGGCACAAGGAACCAAACTTATAGCTATGTTCCTGGTCTTTTTGATCTTGAAAGGTATTCGAATTAACCGCATCGAAAACGATACCCAGCTCGGCCGCCTGTTGCCGTAAGGCACTATAATCCTCCGGGATATCCCAGGGAATATGCAGGGAAACCGCACCCGCCGCCCGGGTAAGGGCGTGCAACGTACCAATATCTTCCAGCTTCTGCTCCAGATTACCCGGTTCACCAGCATAAGAAAAACGGCCAAAACGGGTTCCTCCCGCTCCCAATGCCCAACTTGGAATAGCGATCTGCAAATTCGCTATTTTCCGAATTAACCGGTCGACATTTACACCCTTGCTCCCGAGTTGATCCCGGAGGTAAGAAAATTGTTTCTGGTGGTTTAGGGCTTCCTGCTCATTGAAGCTTGCGATTTGCGCACCCAAAATCTTCATAATCACTTTTTTTCAAGTCTTGTCAGTTCGACCTTACAATTACTCTTGTACTACGAATTCATATTCTCCCGATAGGAGTTCCAATATCTGTTTACCGTCTTCCTGACCGGTAAGCGTAACTCCTGCTGCGTTGTTTAGGGGGGTACCGTTCTCGGTAATTTGCCCCGGATCATTGGCTGTCAGAAATAAGGTAGCCGTGGTATTTGGCGGAACCGTAAAAGTATACTTCGTTGCGTTTTCATCCATTATTTCCCATTCACTTACAATTCGGCCGTAGGGTGAATCGTAATATCCCTTCGCAAAAGTCATGTTTCCATCCGGATCGGGGGTCGGCTTCAATAGGAAGCTTTTAAATCCAGGTTGATCCGGATCGCGCTGTATACCAAGTGAATGATTATACATCCAGGAGGCGATAGCGCCAAAAGCGTAGTGATTAAAGGAGTTCATACTATTATTACCACCGAAACCATCTTCAATAGTATAGGAATTCAGGCGTTCCCAAATGGTCGTCGCACCATTTATGACCGGATACAACCAAGAGGGATACGTTTCCGCTTGCAGCATCCGGTAAGCCAGGGTGTCCCGGCCGTTTTCGGAAAGAGCATCACCCATAGCCGCAGTCCCGATAAACCCGGTCATCAGGGAATAGGGAGGACGCTCCACGCCCAGGTCATCGACATTAGGCCGTTTAATAGTGGCCGCTAAATGTCGAACAGCAGCATCTTTATATTCTTCTTTGAACACATTAAATGCGAGGGGAATGGCGTATGAAGCCTGGGTATCCATAATATCACCTGCCCGGGGGGGATTCTCCGGTGGCGGACCAAAAGACTGCAGCGGCACCCCGGTATGCATGGTTTTACCCGTTTCTTTTTCCACGTAAGTATCGTTGAAAAAGTCTTTGCGTTCAGCGTATTGATCCTGATAAACTTCGGCATCGTCCGGTTTACCCAGCAGTGAGGCGACTTGCTGCATAATATCCAGACAATAGACCTGATAGGCGGTCCAGAGCAGGGTGTTATCATTCTTACTATTTTCGGGACTCAGCCAGTCACCCAGTGGTCCCTCCACGAGAATACCGTCATCATTTTGGCGGGAAGCCAGAAAATCCATGTAATCCTGCATGGCCGGATAGTGCTCTTCCAATAGCGTGAGATCTCCGTATTGTTGATAGGTCTCCCAGGCTACAATGATTCCAGCACTGCCCCAGAGGGTACCTCCGAAGCCGTTACCAATGGGAGCTACATCCGAAAAGCGTCCGTTTTCTGCCTGCATATCGCGCATGGCCAGCATATGTCGTTTGAGGAACTGATTTGCATCGGCCAACCAGGTGGCAGCTCTGGAGAATACATTAATATCGCCGTTCCAGCCCATGCGTTCATTTCGCGCCGGGGTGTCAGTCGGTATGGACAAAAAATTCCCCCGCAGCGACCAGGTGATATTTTCCCAGAGGCGATTCACCAATTCGTTGGACGTTTCGTAGTGAGAGGCCAGTTCTTCGACCGAACTCAGGACGTTGCCCCGTACCGACTCCAGTGGTGGTGCTTGATCAACGCCCGTAATTTCTACAAAGCGGTAGCCGTGAAAAGTAAAACGGGGTTGAATGGTTACCGGCCCTCCAGCAGAGATATAGATATCCTGTGTCAAGGCAGCCCGGATATTTTCCAGCATCACCATACCGATGTTACCTTCGTGTTCGCTGAGGTTCGGATAACGAACCTCGGCGTAGCGAAGTCGAATGGTATCCCCTTCCCCGGTATTAGCCAGTTCAATCGTCGGAACCCCGACCATATTTTGGCCCATATCGTAGACAAATACCCCAGGCCGGACTTCTTCGACACGCTGAGCAGTCAGGGTCTCTACCCGGGTGACCGTACCTCCCACCTGACCTATAATCTCCTGCTCACCGTAGTCAAGCGAAAATGTACCACCCCGTGGGCCCTGATACGTCCCGTTAACCACGGTACCTTCGAATGGGACCTCTACGGCACTTCCCCACGAAGAGGCGTCATAGTCAGGGGTTGACCAATCCTCCACAGCAGTCTCGAGACGGGCGTCATATACCTCGCCCTGAAAAAACGAGCCGTACCGGATGGGGCCTTCTGTAAAAAGTTGCCATTCTTCCGGATTGCTGGTGATTACTTTTGTGGAACCGTCCTCGTACGTGATCACAAGTTTTGCTAAAAGAGATTGGCGATCGCCAAAGTAATTCCAGTTCTCTCCGGAAAAAGTAACGTTACCACTCCACCAGCCCTCACTTAACCAGGCACCCAAAGCATTATCGCTACCTTCCCGGATCAAATCCGTAACATCGTAGGTTTGATAGAAATGCGTTTTATTGTATTGGGTCAGACCAGGATTAAAATAGTCATTACTGACCCGTTCACCATTGAGGTATAATTCGTAAATGCCCCGGGCTGTAACGTACACCCGGGCTTTATCGATCGGCTGGTCTCCGGCAGAAAAAACCGTCCGTAGCATAGGGGCTGCGTTCCGGGAGGGATCGGCAGTTATCAAAATGCCTTCGGTGTCCCCTGCTAACCGGTATGCGCCATTGGCTACCGATAATCCTGGTTCAGTTACCGGGAATATCCCCTGATAGGTCCCCGATAGATTTTCCATGAATAACGCATTGGAAGGGATTCGGTAATTGCGTACCACCACATTAGAAAACGAAGCTACCTGTTCGGGGGCCATTCGGAACCCAATATCCGCCACCATGGGAAAACTAATGTAATTGCCACCTGATCCATATGGATTCACGGTCAGGGCAGTCTCCGAATTCCCGTTTCCGGCAGGGCGGAATAGCTTGTTGGCCTCCCCTTCCCCATCGACAAAAAACTCGAGAACACCAAAGACACAGGATATAAGCACCCGGTGTGAATCGTATTGATTGGAGATATTGATCAAACGGGTTGGTATGGGGAAATTAGTCAGTGGTGTTCCGGGATTATCCTCTGCACTGTATCCGGATCGATAGACGTACAATTGGGCCTGTCCACCCTGGCGCAGGTTAGCGACATCTAATTCCACCGCCAGATAGCTCTCGTTGGGGGCTGCAGCTGTTCCCTCGAAGTTGAGGTCCGGATCCTGCAGGCGGTCGTCATTCGCTCCAAATACGAAGGCGGCCTTGGTACTCTGCGAAGCCTCGTCCAGTTGCACCTCAAAACCTAACTTAAAGACCGATAAGTAATGGGCATACAAGGGTATATCATCATCTCCTCCTCCAATCCAGGTTGCTCCGTCCCAGGCTGGTAAATCCGGGTCGGGATTCATCAAGCCGGTTTCGAACCAAGACGAACCGAACGACACTTGATCGTCCTGGTTCCAACTCGTTACCGTCCATGTGTAGCGGGTGGTAGGCTGCAGGGGGTCCCCGGCGTACCGTATAGCCTGAGAACGACCATCCTCTACTTTCCCGCTGTTCCATACAGTCATTCCATCCTCATTCGTCACCTCGATCTGGTAGGCCGACTGGTAGATGCCATGCTCTCCTCTGGAAGGGGCCATTCGCCAGCCAAACAACGGTTCTTCCACATCTATGCCCAGTGGCTCAGATTGATAATTGACCACCAGTTCCTCCAAACCGTCAGGTGTTGGTCGACACCCCAGCAAGCACAAGAGGAGAAAACCAGATAAAAGATTCGGTAAGCGGTATAGTAGGGCTTTTAGCGGCAAAATGAACGTGTTAGGCGGGTCCCGATTCCGGGACCCTTTGGTTTAATAATCTTCATTCGTTGAGCCAGGTACGGCTTTTTGCAAAGCTTATACTACCTGACGAAGGCGTTAGCCATACCACCGTCGACATTGATGATACCGCCAGTGGTTTTATCCAGGATAGCCACGGCGGCAAAGACCCCGTTGGCAATATCTTCCGGCAGGATGATCTCCTGGAGTAAATTTCTTTTCGCATAGTGGGCCGGCAGATCTTCTACCTTGATCCCGTAGGCTTTGGCACGACCTTCGGCCCATTCGCCTTCCCAGATTTTACTGCCCACAATGACTCCATCCGGATTCACTGTATTGACCCGGATCTTCTCGGCTCCCAATTCAGCCGCCAACAGGCGAGTCATGTGTTGTTGCGCCGCCTTGGCCGTGCCATAGGCAACGTTATTGGGGCCGGAAACCAGTCCGTTCTTACTGGCAATGTGTACCAGATCTCCGCCGAATCCCTGTTTGCGCATGATAGCTACCCCTGCCTGAGCCAGCGCGAATTGTCCTTTGACAAGTACATTCTGCAACAAATCCCAATCCTTGATGTCGGTATCAGCCAATGACTTGGAGATGGCAAGCCCGGCACTGTGTACGATAATATCCACCCCGCCAAAGGCCAGACAGGCTTGTTTATAGGCATGCTCGATGGAAGCTGTGTCCGTTACATCGCATAGGACGTAGGAAGAAACATCGCGCTTAAAGCTGCTGTGCGCTTCTTCCAGACGCTCTTCCACAACATCTGTCAGGACCACATTTGCTCCTTCCGCAGCAAGTTTGTCGGCGATAGCCTTTCCGATGCCGCCTCCGGCACCAGTGATCAGAGCCACCCGCCGGGATAGAGGCTTTTCGGGTGGTTGACGCTTCAGTTTAGCTTCCTCCAGTAGCCAGTATTCGATATTAAAAGCTTCCTGACGGGGCAGTGCGGTGTATTCAGAAATTGCTTCTGCTCCCCGCATCACGTTGATGGCATTGATGTAAAATTCGCTGGCAACACGGGCCGTTTGTTTGTTCTTAGCAAAGGTGAACATTCCCACGCCCGGGTACAAAATGACCACAGGGTTCGGGTCGCGCATATCCGGACTATCCGGGTGTTTACACTGTTCGTAATAGGCTGCGTAATCTTTGCGGTATTCCACGAATTGGGACTCGATCTGTTCCCGAATAGCTTTGTAATCTGAAAGATCGGCACCTGGCTCTACGTTCAGCACCAAGGGTTTAATCTTGGTCCGCAGAAAGTGATCCGGGCAGGAGGTTCCCAGGGGTGCTAATTTGCTCAGGTCTTTGCTGTTAATAAACTCCAGTACCCGGTCATCATCGGTAAAATGTCCGATCATTTTTTGTTCACTCGAGCAAAGGCCTCGTAAGACGGATGCCAGGAGCGCTGCCTGATCTTTGCGTTTTTCTGCCTCGAGGCTGTCAACGACCTGTCCGCCAAAGACCGGCCCATCCTGCCCTAACCGCTGTTCGATGTATTCCGAAGCCTGCTCGATCACTTCCAGGCTATTCATATAGCATTCATAGGAAGTATCGCCCCAGGTAAACAGACCGTGTCCGCCCAGTACAATGCCCCGGATACCGGGATTTTCTTCCAGGCATTTCTCCAGTTGTAGCCCCAGGTCAAAACCAGGACGCTGCCAGGGTATCCAGCCCATAGTGTCCCCCCAGATTTCACGGGTTATTTCCTGACTGTCTTTCGCGGCAGCTACGGCAATCAGGGCATCGGGGTGCAGGTGATCAATATGTTTAAAAGGCAGGAGGCCATGTAAAGGGGTATCGATAGAGGGGGCCCGGCTATCCAGGTCATAAATACAATGGTTAAAAAGAGCTACCATTTCATCTTCGTGCTCAATACCACGATATACCTGTTTCAGATTGCGCAGGCGCTTCGTGTACAGGCCCGCAATACCATCGCGGGTCAGGGTACCGATGTCGCCGCCTGATCCCTTAACCCACATGATCTCTACTTCTTCGCCGGTAAGTGGATCTTTTTCGATCGTCTTACAGCTGGTATTCCCGCCGCCAAAATTAGTGATCCGTAAATCAGCGCCAAGTATATTGGAGCGGTATAGAAACAGGGATACTTGATCGTCACCGAGCGAGGCGGCATGATCGTCATCCCATAAGTAATCAACGTGTTTAAAATCTGTGGTTGTTTGGTTCATGTCTTGTGTTGGGTTATATATTATATATTCACAAATATCCGGATCAAATCAATGCTCAGTCGATCTTTAGGTATCCGGAGCTCCGGCAATCGGACCTGGCCAGGAATCCTGCCCGTAATAGCAGAGCATCTGCCGGGTAAAAAGGTAAAATGGTGACGGTGACCTTCTCTTCGTAACACCCGGTTGAACACCACCATCCATACCATTGACCCATAATTTTGTAACCTACATTTCCTGGTTGTATTCCCTTCCCTTCAAAACATCCGAGAATGTCTGATAGGACAAGGGTCATTTAGAGAACATCCAGATCTAGCTCATTCAGCCAAATGTCCACCACATCTCTTACCTCGCCTGCCGCCAAAAAATCTCCAAATCTTCGGATAATTCATCCATATCAAATTACATTTTATCCGTAGCTGTTCCAGAAAAATACCGAATAGCCTCCGTTTCACGATCCGTCCCGGACTTTAATTCCGGAAATACGGCAAGTTAAAAAGAGGCACCCACCTTCACCTGAAAGCGATTATTCTCCCGCTGATTCAGGATGTATTGCTTTGATTTTTAGCGAAAGCCACCCCCCGAAATCCGGGGGGTGAACTTTTCAACCATGCAAGTGATATTGTATGAAACTTAGATCTTATTCACTAGAAAAAAGGACTTAATAACGATTCGCTGGCCGGGAGTGGGAACAGCAGCTCAATATTGGTGTACGATGAAGGAGCCGGACTGATAGTACCCGGGTAATAGTAATCCTGAGGATTTGCCTTTACCCGTTCCCCGTACGCGCTCATAACATCCACTGCTCTTCCGGTACGCACCAGATCGAACCAGCGTTTACCTTCGAATGATAACTCAACCCGACGCTCCCGCAGGATGGCATCGCGCAACTCCGACTGGGAAGCAGCGGTGGTTGGTGGCAGTCCGGCACGAGCCCGTACCTGATTCAGATAATCAGCTGCCTGGGCGGTATTATTGGATTCATTCAGGGCTTCCGCCAAAAGGAGAAGCGTTTCGGAATACCGGTAAACCGGCCAGTTTGTACCCGTCAACAATTGCAGGGAGTGGGGCTGTAATAGTTTTGTGCAATAGGGAATTACGCGTCCGTCATTTAGTTCAATGGTGGCGATAGAAGCAGCCAGTCGCTCATCACCATCCTCGTAGAGGGTTATCAGGTCGGGAGTGGGAATATTGAAGCCTTCTCCTTCGGTCAGCGCCTGTGGGTTACTGGTATTGGTTAAATTACCCACCTGTTCGGCACTCAGCGGATAGGGAAGCCACTCGTAAATGAAACTACTTGCGAACCCGTCGGTACCTTCCTGGTATTGCACCTCAAAAACCGATTCGGAATTATTAGGATTCCCCACATCAAAGGCACCTGCATAATCAGCGATCAGTGCATACTCTCCTGAATTCACTACCGATTGTAATGCATTGGCCGCTTCGGACCATTGTTCACGCACCATGTAAACGTTACCCAGTAAGGTATTAGCCGCCCCGGAGGTGGCGCGCCCAGGTTCCATCTCGGATTTTGAGCCGAGTAAAGAGGCTGCCTCCTGAGCATCACTGATAATCTGAGCATATACATCATCTACACTCGACAAGGGCAAAGCGGTTTCTTCGCGGGTGGTCGCCGGAATGAGGTGCATAGGAATTTCTCCAAATGATTGCACCAGGTTGAAGTAGCACAATGCCCGTAGGAAATGCGCTTCGCCGCGAATGCGTTCCTTAGAGGCCGCATTGAAATCGACGCCATCAATAAAGGCAAGTATCTGATTTGCCCGGGCAATGACCTGATAGTTTTCGATGTAAATAGTAGTCGAAATAGCATTCGCCGGAATATTCAGGAAGTCGGCTATTTCTTCCTGAGCAACCAGGGCCCGGAAGTCAGGATTAAAGGCGTAATGGGTATTATCCGAACGCATTTCACCCAAGGCCCACATGCCGTCATCTCCGTCGTACAGTGGCCGCAAAGCAGCGTAAGCGCCATTGATGGCTTGTTGAAAATCACTCTCCGTCTGGAAGAAAGTCCCGGAACTTAAGGATACTTCGGAAGGTAATTCCAGGAAATCTTCCGAGCAGGCTGTTAGTAAGCCTGCAATTAGAAATATATATAATAGCTTTTTCACTTTTGATCTTTTTTGGTGTTGAAAAAAGAGTATCAACCTTTAGAATCCTACGTTCAATCCGAACGAAACAGTCCGTGGTACAGGATAAGCCGACCAGTCCATACCTAAGTTGAGGGTCGCCCCATTTGTACCATTTGCGGTGGTACTAACCTCCGGGTTGGAACCACGGTAGTTGGTGAGGACTAATGCTTGTTGGATGGAGCAGAATAGCCGAACCGACTGGAACCAGGTATTTTCCGGGCGATGAGTGTACCCGAGTGTGATGTTCTTAATGGTGAAGAAGTCACCACTATCCACAAAACGGGAACTCATCCAGTCGCGCTCCATAAAGGTTGCAGCTGTTGTTTTACCGTAGCGGCCATCACCAGGATCCTGAGGGGAACGCCAGCGATTTTCCACCTCTCTCAGTACATTAAAGACACCATCGAGGTTGGTCTGGCCTTGCTCCGACAAGACCATGATATCGTTTCCAAACTGGCCGGATGCGACGATCGAGAGATCAAAATTCTTATAGTTGAAGGTGTTCACCAATCCGATAATTACGTCCGGGAAGGGGTTACCAATAATGGTACGGTCGTCGTTATCTCCACCGTAGGAAATAACTCCGTCCCCATTCACGTCCCGGTATTTGATGGTACCTACCTGAGACTGCGGTGCCTGGGGGTTCGCATCGAAATCAGACTGATCGACGTAGACCCCATCCCAAACCAGTCCGTAAAACATTCCAATGGGTTGTCCCACCTGGGTGATGGTTTGGTCGAATTGACCGCCGAAAATACGATCAATACCATCCGCTAGTGCGAGTACCTCATTCTGGTTTCGGGCCAGGTTCAGGTTTGTAGTCCAATTGAATTCACCCACCACGTTGCGGGTAGTCAAAGCTAATTCGTGTCCCCAGAAGCGCAACTCACCTACGTTGTCATTGAAATTACTGAAACCAGACTCCTGAGCCGTAGCTACGTTATACAGTAAGTTCGTTGTATTCTTGTTGTAATAGTCATAAGCCAGGCCAACACGACCGTTGAATAATTCAAGATCGAAGCCGATATCCAGCTGCTGGGTAGTTTCCCAGCCCAGGTTAGGGTTACCCAGCGTAGAAACAAATGCCCCACTGGCTACATTATTTCCGAATACGGCATTAGCCGTATTATTCACCAGTGCGTATTGCGTGTAGTTACCGATGTTGTTATTACCCAGGGTACCGTAGCTGGCCCGTACTTTCAGGAATGACAGCCAGTCAATGCCTTGCAAAAAGTTTTCATCCGACATTACCCAACCAACTCCGACGGCGGGGAAAGTACCCCAGCGATTATTGGAACCAAACCGGGATGAACCATCGCGACGCACAGATAATTGCAGTAAATATTTGTTTTTATAATCGTAATTGATCCTGGAGAACAAGGAAACCAGCGCCCACTCCTCAACCTGTGAGGTTGACTGGGGGCGATTGACGTTCACAGCTGATTGAATGGTCTGGATCCGGTCGTCCGGAAAATTCGAAAAGGACAAGGTAGCGGCATCCATTCGGTATTTCTGCGCCGAATATCCAGCCAATAACTGGAGATCATGGTCACCAAAGCTGGTCGTATAGGTGGCAATATTTTCATTCAACCACGACATGTAATCGCTGTTCTGCGTGATCAGCTCTGCATCGTTTGGCGGTAGAGAGGCGAAAACCGTCGATGTTGTAGAGGGCTTAAAATTACGGAAAGCAGATGCGCCCAGATCTACGTTAAAGGTTGACTTCAGGGACAGCCCGGGTAAAGGCTCTACCTCAATGTAGGCATTGGATAGAAGTCGGGTAGTTTTCGTTTCGTTATCAATTTCTTGCAAAGCCCGATACCAGTTGGGTGTAGGGAATGCACTTACACCCGGCTGCCAGGCCGTCAGTGGTAGCGAACCATCTTCATTTTCAAAGGGGAAAACCGGCCAGGTTAGGGTAGCATTATATAACAAGCCACCCGGTGTGGTCGGATCAATATTGGATGCATAAAATGCACCGTCGGAGCTCGGTGTATTACGAACTGTATAAGTAGGTGCAAT